>DATBGP010000209.1:0-6864 GCA_036557925.1 Candidatus Limnocylindrales bacterium
CGACGATCGCTGCGCCGGCAGCGGCCCGAATTCGAAGTCGTCGATGGAGTGGAACCGGCCGTGGAACGGCTCGGTCGAGCCCGACCAGAGGTGGCGCCACAGGGCGATGGTCTCGTCGAGGTAGGCGCCCCGGTGATGGAACCGATCCGCGGCGCCGAGGTTCGCGAACTCGATTTCGTTCCAGCCCACGCCGACGCCCGCGATGAGCCGCCCGCTCGAGAGCGCGTCGAGCGTCGCCAGCTCCTTGGCGAGGATCACGGCATTCCGCTGCGGTACGACCAGGACCGACGTTCCGAGTTTCAGGCCCGGATGCTTCGCGCCGACCCAGACCAGCGTCTCGATCGCATCGAAGTTCACCCGGTAGTCGGCGGCGTCGTTCGCGCGGTTGACGAGGACGTGATCGGTCGTCCACACGCTGTCGACGTCGAGCCGATCGGCGGCTTCGGCGGCCGCGTCGATCGCCTCGGGCGAGGCGAGGCCGGTGAAGTTCGGGAGGCAGAGTCCGTATCGCATCGGCCGATGGTAGGAGAGCCACCCCCGGGCTGCTGGCTGATGCTCCAACATGGCTGATGCTCCAACAACCATCGCCGGCGGGAGTGGTTGTCAGGGAGCGACAAGGCCCGGCGACCGCGAGCCGGGGGGCTTGCGGCGGCCTGCGAGCCGCGCCCGCCTACCATGGCGCCATGCCCAACCGACTCGCCGGCGAGACGAGCCCGTACCTCCTCCAGCACGCCCACAACCCGGTCGACTGGTATCCGTGGGGCCCGGAGGCGCTCGCGAAGGCGAAGGCCGACGACAAGCCGATCTTCCTCTCGATCGGCTACGCCGCCTGCCACTGGTGCCACGTCATGGAGCGCGAGAGCTTCGAGGACGCCGCAACGGCCGCCGAGCTCAACCGCGACTTCGTCGCGATCAAGGTCGACCGGGAGGAGCGGCCGGACCTCGACCAGGTCTACATGGGCGCCGTCCAGGCCCTGACCGGGGGCGGCGGCTGGCCGATGAGCGTCTTCCTGACCCCGGACGGTCGGCCGTTCTACGGTGGGACGTACTTCCCGTCCGAGCCGCACCATGGCCTGCCGTCGTTCCGGCAGGTGCTGGCCGGAACGGCCCGGGCGTGGCGCGAGGACCGGCTGCAGGTGGTCGAGTCGGGCCGGCGCATCGCGGAGGCGCTGGCGCAGCAGAACCGGCTGCCGACGGACGGCCCCGCCCCGACCGAAGCCGTCCTCGCCCAGGCCGAGGACGAGCTGCAGAGCCGGTTCGACACCCTGAACGGCTCGTGGGGCGGCGCGCCGAAGTTCCCCCAGCCGATGACGCTCGACTTCCTCGTGGGCCGGATCGCGTCCGGCGTGCCCAGGTCCGCCGCGATGGTCCGCTACACCCTCGACCGGATGGCCGACGGCGGGATCCACGACCAGCTCGGCGGCGGCTTCCATCGCTACGCGACCGATCCGATCTGGCTCGTGCCGCATTTCGAGCAGATGCTCTACGACAACGCCCAGCTCGCCCGGACCTATCTCCGGGCGTGGGCGACGCTGCCGGGTCGCGACCGGCCGGCCATCGACCGGTACCGCGAGGTCGCGGTCGGCGTGCTCGAGTACCTGCTCCGGGAGCTGCGGCGAGCCGACGGCACGTTCGCCGCCAGCCAGGACGCCGACACCGATGGGGTCGAAGGCGCGACGTTCACCTGGACGGCCGACGAGATCCGGGCGCTGCTCGGCGACGGGTTCGACGAATTCGCGGCCGCGTACGGCGTCCGACCCGGCGGCAACTGGGAGGGCCGGACGATCCTCTCCCGGATCCAGCCGGCCGTGGCCGAGGACGGGTCCATCGATCGCGAGCGGGAGGTGCGGTTGGGCGGCGCCCGCGCACGGCTTCTGGCGGAGCGGGCTCGACGTCCCCGGCCCGCGCGCGATGACAAGGCGCTCGCGGCCTGGAACGGCCTCGCGATCGGGGCGTTCGCGGACGCGTCTCGGTTGCTCGCGGCGGCGGATCCGGATGCGGCTGGGCGCTGCCGGGACGCCGCGATCGCCGCCGCCGACGCGATCCTCGGCGGGCTCCGGCGCCCCGACGGCCGGCTCGGACGGTCCTGGAAGGACGGCCGGTCGAGTGGCGAGGGCGTGCTCGAGGACTACGCGGATCTCGCGGACGGCCTCCTGGCGTTGTACGAGGCGACGTTCGACGAGCGCTGGTTCGTCGCGGCCCGCGAGCTCGCGGACGCGATCCTCGACCACTTCACGGATCCGGCGGGCGGCTTCTTCGACACCGCGGACGACCACGAGACGCTGGTCACCCGCCCGAAGGATCCGCAGGACAACGCCACGCCGTCGGGCGGGTCGATGGCGACGCGGGTCCTGCTGCGCCTCGCCGCCCTGACGGGCGAGGACCGCTTCCGAACGGCAGCCGACCGGGCGCTCGAGACGGTGACGACCTACCTCGCCCGCTACCCCACCGGGTTCGCGAACTGGCTCTCGGCGGCAGCGCTGGCGACGAGCGGGATCGTCGAGCTGGCCATCGTCGGAGACCCCGACGATCCGGCGACCCGCGAGCTCCTCGGGGCCGCGCGCGACGGCGAGCCGCCGAACGTCGTCGTCGCGGTGAGCGTGGACCCGGACGCGTCGTCCATCCCGCTGCTCGCCGGCCGGACGATGCTCGACGGGCGACCGACGGCCTACGTCTGCCGAAGCTTCGCGTGCCGGCTGCCGGTCACCGATCCGGCAGCCCTGCGCGAGCAGCTGCGGGAGGGACTGTCATGACGTCTCCGGACGACGAGCGACCAGCGTCGCGCGACGCTCGCGCCCGGCCCGCGCTCGATCCCATGACCTGCCTGCGCTGCGGGTCGGAGCTGGAATCCGCGGGCATCACGGAGATTCGCACCGGCGGCAGCTCGGGAGCGACGCACTTCTTCCTCGGCGCGTGGGCCGAGCTCGGCGAAGGGAAGCTCGCGGTCGAGATCCTCCACTGCCGGACCTGCCGACACCTCGAGCTGCGCGCACCGGAGTGAGGGAGCGTCGACCCGCCGCTCCGGCGGTTCCCGTCCCCGCGGCAACGGTGGTCCTGCTCCGGACCGCGGCACGCCTTGCCGACGGGGCAGCCGAGGCGCCCGAGGTCCTGTTCATCCAGCGACCCTCGACGATGGCGTTCGGGCCCGGGCTGCATGCGTTCCCGGGCGGCCGGGTCGACCCGGAGGATGCGGCCGGCCCGCCCGGGCCCGACGGCGATCTCGGCGGCAACGTCTCGCCCGGGGACGCCGCGGCCCTGCGTCGAGCGGCCGTCCGCGAGGTCCACGAGGAGATCGGCATCCGTCTCGCCGACGACGCGCTCCTCGCCCCCGTGGCCCATTTCACGACGCCGGTGTTCATGCCCCGGCGTTTCTCGACCTGGTTCTTCGCCGCCGACCTGCCGGAGGGCGCCGAGCCCGTGTTCGAGGTCCGTGAGGTGGCCGGCCATGACTGGCACACGCCCATGGCGGCCCTCGATCGGCTGGCGGCAGGGGAGATCGAGATGTGGGTCCCCACGACGTCGGTCCTCCAACGACTGATCGAGATCGGGGCGCGCCGGGCTGCCGACGTCCGCGACCGGATCACGTTCGGCCCCGCCCCGACGCCGGTCGTCCTCGAGGAGTCCGAGACCGCCGTTCGATTGGCATTCGGCGCGGCCGGCGGCATCCCGGGCCGGCGCTGCGAGACCACGCTCCTCGGCCGGCGGGGAGTCGTCGTCGTCGATCCCGGAGACGCGTCCGAGGAGGCCCTCCGACTGATCGAGGAGACGGTGGCGCGCCGCGGCGGCACGATCCGGGCGATCCTCCTCACGTCGCCGAACCCGGACCGCGCGGCCGGAGCGGAGCTGCTGGCGATCCCTCACGAGGTGCCGGTCCTCGTTGCGCCGGGGGCCGGCGGTCAACTGCCGTACGCCGTCGTGGAGCTGGCCGACGGTCAGCGCCTGCCGGGCGACGCCGAGGCCGCCGTCCTTCTGGACGCCATCGGAACGGGTCGCCTGCGGGTCAGCGGGGCAGGGAGGCTCCGAGGTTCCGGATGAGGTTGAGCCCCTCGTCGACCTCCTCCGTCGGGGCATAGGCCCCCGGCATCAGGAAGCATGGCCGGCCGGCCAGGGCCACGCCGTGCAGCTGGCCCCAGGGCTCCGCGAGCTTCCGCCCCGCGGCGGCCTCCGCCGCGCGTTTCCAGACGAAGACGACCGCCGCGGGTCGCCAGACCGCGACCCGCTGCCAGAGCGGGCCGACGCCCGCCCGGAGCTCCGCGTCGCTCGCGTCGTCCCGCGGGCTGGGGCGCTTGTGCAGGTCCGTGACCCCGTGCCCGGCCGCGACGAGCGCGTCGTCGGCCGTCGCGATGTCCGTGCCCGCCGGGAGGATCTCCGCGCGGATCAGCCGCGCCCAGAGCGCCCGCCCGAGACGGCCCTGGAAGTAGTGGCCGGCCTCGACGCTGACCGGCGACGGGTTCAGCCCGACGAAGAGGAGCCGATCGCGGAGGGGCGGGAGGTCGGCGAGCGTCTCGGTCGGGACGCCGTCGACGTCGATCGTGACCCGGTGGGAGCCGGGCCCGGGCCGGGCGAGCAGGGCCTCGAGCTCGTCGGTCATCGGCGGGTCGGCGAAGGAACGGGGCGACCGGGCGTCGATCGACGGCGGGGCGGAGGGCTCAGGCCGGCCGGTCGTCGGCGGGCGGCGTGTCGCCCTCGCGCAGCTTCGACGCCTCCGATCGGGCCTCCTTCACGCCGCGCCCGAGCGCAGCGCCGATGCCCGGCAGCGTCTTCGGCCCGCGCCAGATGAGCACGAGGACCAGAACGATGATCAGGACGACGAGGACATCACCCATGCGCAGATGGTACGCGCCTCAGGGCTTCGGGCGAAGCGCGACCGGGATCACGAGCCGGATCGACGTTCGAGCCGCGGAGAACGCGACGACCTTGTTGTCGATCAGGCCATGCTCGCGACCCGCCGCCATGACCTCGACGTCGCGCAGGGTCGCGGCCTTGCCCTTCTGCGAGATGACCCAGATCGCGCCATTCGGCCGGATCCGCGTACGAAGGTCGCTCAGGATTGCCAGGTCGTCCGTGGAGTCGGCCAGCAGCAGGACGACGTCGGTGTCCGGCAGCGGCTCGCCCTCGGTCAGGTCGCCGGTCCGGTCGGCGAGCGCCGCACGAATGACCGGCGCCTCCGGGTCGTCGTCGAGGTCGCCGACGATCGCCACCCGCATGCCGGGCCGGACGCCGAGCTTGTCGAGGAGCGGCGCGGTGTAGACCCGTTCCATCGCCGGTATCGTGCCACTCGTGTCCGATCAGCCGCTGCTCGTGTTCGGCCCTCGCTCGCTCGACTACGACTTCGGGCCGTCGCACCCGCTGACGCCGCGCCGCTTCGGTCCGGGGATCGACCTGCTGCGAGCGCTCGGCGCCGAGCCGTCCCTCGCGCCGGAGCCGGCACCCGACGACGAGCTGCTCTGGTGCCACACCGCCCGGTACCTCGACGTCGTGAAGCGGTTCTCGCATGACGGCGCGGCGGGCGGCTGGATGGAGGGCGAGGCCGGGATCGCGTTCGGCGGCGACGATCCGCCGTTCCCGGGCATGCACGAGGCGGCTGCCGCGGTTGCCGGCGGCTCGATCCGGGCGATGGAGTCGATCCTCCGCGGCGAGGTCGAGCATGCGTTCCACCCGGGTGGCGGGCTCCATCATGCGATGCCCGAGCGCGCGTCCGGGTTCTGCATCTACGACGACCCCGCGCTCGCGATCGCCCGGGCGCGCCGGGAAGGCCTCCGCGTCCTCTACGTCGACCTCGACGTCCACCATGGCGACGGGGTCGAGGCGATCCATGCGGCCGATCCGGCCGTGCTGACCGTCTCGTTCCACGAGTCCGGGCGCTACCTGTTCCCCGGCACGGGGTTCGCCGACGAGATCGGCGAGGGTGAGGCCGCGGGCACGGTCGTCAACGTGCCGCTCCCGCCGGAGACGGGCGATCGGGCCTGGATCCGGGCCGTCCGCGACCTCGTGCCGGGGCTCGCGGCGGCCTTCCGGCCGGAGATCGTCGTCTCCCAGCACGGCGCGGACAGCCACATCTGGGATCCGCTCGCCCACCTGCGGAACACGACCACCGCCATGGGCGAGGCGGCGCGGCTCGTTCACGACCTCGCCCACGAGCATGCCGGCGGTCGGTGGCTGGCGACGGGCGGCGGTGGCTACGACGCGTATCGCGTGGTGCCCCGGTCGTGGTCGCTCGTGTGGCTGGCGGCGGCCCACCGCAACATGCCGTCGGAGACGCCCGTTGACTGGCGCGAGCGCTGGGCCGCGGAGGCTGCACGCTTCGGTCAGGTGCCGCTGCCGGAGACGTTCGACGATCCGCCGACCGACACGGCGCGCGGCTCCGAGGACGCGATCCGCCGGACGGTGGATTCGGTCCGCGATGCGGTCCTGCCGCTCCTGAGCGCCGCCGCCCGCTGAGTCCCGGACACGCCGAACGACCCGGACCGGTCGGTCCGGGTCGTCCAGCCGCGGTTGCCGCGGGATGGCTCTAGGTCGCGGCGGCGGCCGTGTCCGACGGCTCCGAGGTCCGGCCGGTCGACACCTCCGCGCGCCAGGGCACGCCCACGAACGGGAGGAGGTAGCGGTCGAGCCCGATCCAGCCGGCGACCTTCCAGCCGAGGATCAACCCGATCGCCATCGTGAACAGCACCGGGTTGGTCGAGGCGGAGCCTGCCAGCAGGAAGGACATGTTCATCAGGGCCCCGAAGAAGGCCGCGAAGCCGGTCAGGATCCCGAAGATCAGCCCGAGCGCCACGGCCAGCTCGCCGAAGACGATCAGCCAGGCGAACCACGGCTCGGCGTTGATGCTCAAGAGCCAGTTGATGAAGTCCCGGTACCACT
>DATBGP010000210.1:0-7335 GCA_036557925.1 Candidatus Limnocylindrales bacterium
GACCGACGGCGTCAGGCGCCGGCAGCCACCGGCATCGCCCCGACCATCGCGCCGTTCGCGGTCGGTTCGGCCGCCTTCGCCTCGGCAACGGCTGTCGGCTCGACCAGCCAGACGTCGGCCGTGAGCGCCGCCAGATCGGCCAGCAGCCGATCGGCCAGCCGGGATCCGGCGTCGCGATGGCTCTCCAGGAGGGCGATCAGCTCTTCGACGAGCGCCGGCCCGTCCTCGCGCTCCACCGCGACCGACGAGAGCCGCCGCCCGGTCACGCTGCGCGTGTCGAGCGCCGCGAGGTGCCGACCGTCCGGGTCGTAGAGGAACGCCCGGCCACCGGTCATCCCGGCGCCGAAGTTCGCCCCCACGGGACCCAGCACGACGACGGTTCCGCCCGTCATGTACTCGCAGCCGTGCGGCCCGAGGCCCTCCACGACCGCGCTCGCGCCGGAGTTCCGGACGCCGAAGCGCATTCCCGCCCGACCCACGACGTGGACGCGGCCGCCCGTGGCGCCGTACAGACAGGTGTTGCCGGCGATCGCCTGGCGGTGCGGCTCGGCGGCGAGGCCCGGCTCGGGCGCGACGACCACCGTGCCCCCGGCGAGCCCCTTCGCGACGTAGTCGTTCGCCTGGCCCGTGAGCCGGAGCTCGATCGCCGGGCCGGCGAAGGCGCCGAACGACTGGCCGGCCGCTCCCCGGAGACCGAGCGCGATCGGGCCGGCGAGCTCGCCCCGCTCGACCGCGCCGGTGAGGCTCGCCCCGAACGACCGATCGGCGGTCGAGAGTGACAGGCCGTCGGCGCGGAACCCGGCCTGGCCGCGGAGCGCGGCGGCGAGCCGCCGCTCGAGCGGGCTCGCCTCGCCGTGCTTCACGTCGCGGCCGGCGGCGGCCGGCGAGCGGCGCCGAGCGGGCGATGCTCCCCACCGCGCGGCGCCGACGACAGGAGCCAGATCCAGGGTGGCCAGGCGTCGATCCGGGACGAGGAACCGCCGCGACTCCCCGACGAGCTCGCCGACCTCGCGCGCCCCGATGGCCGCCATCTCGACGCGGAGGCTCTCCGCGATCGAGAGCGCGAACCGCTCGACCTGCTCCGGCGTCCCCGCGAACTTCGCCCGCAGGTCCTCGCGCTGCGTGGCGATGCCCGTGGGACAGGTGTCGAGATGGCACTGGCGGGCCATGTCGCAGCCGATCGCGACGAGCATGGCGGTGCCGAACGCGAACTCCTCGGCCCCGAGGAGGGCCGCGACGAGGAGATCCCGGCCGGTCCGCAGGCCGCCGTCCGTCCGGATCGCGACCCGATCGCGGAGGTCGTTGCGGAGGAGCGTCTGGTGGACCTCGGCGAGGCCCAGCTCCCACGGCGCACCGACGTGCTTGATGCTCGACAGGGGCGAGGCGCCCGTGCCCCCCGCGTGACCGGACAGGTGGACGTACGTCGCGCCGGCCTTGGCCACGCCGGCCGCGATCGTCCCGACGCCCCGGCTCGCGACCAGCTTCACGCCGATCCGCGCCGCCGGGTTGATCGCCCGCAGGTCCGCGATCAGCTGGGCCAGGTCCTCGATCGAGTAGATGTCGTGGTGGGGGGGCGGGCTGATGTAGCTCATCCCGGGCTGACCGCGGCGGAGCGATGCGATCCAGGCGGTCGCCTTCTTCGCGGGCAGCTGGCCGCCTTCGCCCGGCTTGGAGCCCTGGGCGATCTTGATCTCGAGCTGCTCGCCGCGGGCGAGATACGTGGCGGTGACGCCGAACCGGGCCGACGCGACCTGCTTGATCCGGGCGTCGTGGCGCTCGCCGCCGGGGCCCGGCACGTACCAGCCGGGATCCTCGCCGCCTTCGCCGGTGTTCGCGGCACCACCCGCGCGCTGGATTCCGACCGTCAGGGCCTGGTGGGCCTCCGGCGAGAGCGCGCCGACGGACATCGCGCTGACGACGAAGCGCCGGGCGATCGAGCGCGCGGGCTCGACCTGGTCGAGCGGGATCGGGGCGACGCCGCGCGGCCGGCGGATGCGGAGCAGGTCGCGGACGACGGTCGGCCTGGGCCGATCGACGGCGCCGTTGGCGCGTTCGGCGACCTCGGCGAACCCGGACGCGAGCTGGATCTCGGAGACGACCGCCGGGGCATAGCGATGGGTCTCGCCATCGGCCCGGAACCGCGCGAACCCCGGATCCTGGAGCTTGTTCGACGGGGTCGCGGCGGCGATGGACGCGGCAGCCGCCCGCCGCCGCAGCTGGCGCTCGGCCAGATCCGCCAGCCCGATCCGGCCCGGCCAGGCCGGCGCCGCCGGGAAGCAGCGATCGCGGACGTCCGCCGCCAGCTCCACGGACTCAAACAGCCCGCCGCCGATGTACGACGCCGCGGTGCTGATCCCCATCCGGGCCAGGGTCTTGCGGAGCCCGGCATCGAACGCATCGATGAGATGGCCGACGGTCCCCGCGGCATCGAGCTCCTCCGCCCCGCGGCCGCCCGCCAGCTCCGCCGCCAGCTCGACCGCGAGCCACGGGACGACAACGGTGGCGCCGGTCGCCAGCACCATCGCGGCGCCGTGGACGTCGAGCACGTCCGCCGCCTCCACGACGAGGTCGGCGCGGCCCCGCAGCCCCGCCTCGGTGAGCGCGGTGTGGACCGCGCCCGCGGCGAGGATCGAGGGCACGGGCAGGCGGTCCGGACCGTAGCCGCGGTCGCTCACGACGATCAGCTCGGTCCGGCCGCGGGCGGCCGCGACCGCGTCTGCCGCCAGGCGATCGAGGGCCGCCGCCAGCCCGGCGGGACCGTCGATGGCCGTCCAGGTGGCGTCCAGCCGGCGGACCGGCCCCGGGAAGGCCCGGAGCAGCGCGGGGAGATCGGCGAGGAACGGCCGTTCGAGCCGGAGCGTCCGCGAGCCGCGCGGCGGGCCGCCGAGCAGCGCCGGGCGCCGTCCCAGCTCGACCCGCAGGTCCATCACCGCCCGCTCCCGCTCCGGATCGATCGGCGGGTTCGTGACCTGGGCGAACGCCTGGCGGAGATGGTCCGCGATCGGCCGATCGATCCGGCCGAGGGCCGGCGTCGGCGTGTCGTCGCCCATGCTCCACAGCGGCTCGTGGGCCTCGAGCGCCATCGTCCGGATGTCGAGCCGGGCGTTCTCGGCGTGGAGCCCGGCCAGGAACCGGAGATCCGAGCCGGTGACCGGCCCGTCGAGCGCGATCGACGAGTCGTCGTCGCCCGGCGCCGGATCGGCGTGGGTCGGGCGCGGCGCGTCGTGGATCGGCAGCCGCCGCAGGAGGTGCGCCTTGGCATCGGAGTCCTCGAGGACGAGGCCGCGACCGGGCTCCACGAGGAACAGCTCGCCCGGGCCCAGGCGGCCGCGCCGGACGGTCTCGTCTGGCCGGAGCGGGATCGCGCCCGCCTCGCTCGCGACGGCGACGAGCCGATCCTTCGTCACCGCGAACGACGCGGGCCGCAGCCCGTTCCGATCGGCGATCGCCCCGACCCGCTTCCCGTCGCCGAACACGATCGCCGCGGGGCCGTCCCACGGCGCGAGGAAGCCGGCGGTCCGGCGCCGCAGGGCGGCGACGTGGGGGTGCGGCGCGCGCCGGATCGAGAGCGCCTCCGGCATCGTCGTCAGGAGCGCCGCGCCGAGGTCCCAGCCGGTCGAGACGAGCAGCTCGAGGGCTTCGTCGAGCGACTGGGAGTCGGAGCCGTCACCGGCGAGGAGCGGCCCGGCCGTGACGAGCGCATCCGCGGTCCGGCCGGTCTCGCCCGAGCCGATCGGGTCGCCGGCCCGGCCGCGGACCTGCGCCCGGTTCCCGCGGACGGTGTTGATCTCGCCGTTGTGGGCGATCGTCCGGAATGGCTGGGCGAGCCGCCACGTCGGGACCGTGTTCGTCGCGTACCGCTGGTGGAAGAGCGCGTACGGCACCCGGATCGAGGGATCGCGGAGGTCCGGGTAGAGGTCGGGCAGGCGGGCGCCGGCCACGAGTCCCTTGTAGACGATGGTCCGGCACGACGCCGACGGCACCGAGAGGACCTCGCCGAGACCCGCCCGGCGGGCCGCGGCCTCCAGGCGCCGGCGGAGGACGACGAGCCGTCGCTCGAAGGCCGCGTCCGACATCGGGACGGGCAGGCGACCGGGCGATCCCGCGCCCGCCGCGGGCGGTCGGTGGACGAAGACCTGGGCGAAGGCCGGGCGGCTCTTCCGGGCGGCCTCGCCGAGCGCCGACGGGTCGGTCGGGACGGCGCGCCAGGCGATGACCGCCAGCCCGGACGAGCGGATGACGTCGGCGACGACCGCCCGGGCCGATCCCTCCCGGGACCCGGGCCCCGAGCGGGGGAGGAACAGCTGGACGACGCCGGGCCGCTCGGCGATCCACGTCGGGTCCAGCCCGAGCGCCGCGAGCACCGTCGGGTCGAGCGGAAGCGAGATGCCGGCACCGTCGGACGAGGCGCCGTCCGCCCCGAACGCCCCGCGATGGGCCAGCGCCGCGAGCCCGCCGAGCGCGAGCGGCAGGACCTGGTCGCGCCGTCGCCCGCCCGCGTCCGCCACAAAGCCGATCCCGCACGCATCGTGCTCGTACGCCGCGTCGTAGAGCGGCGCGATCCGCCGATCCGTTCGGGTCCGCGAGCCTTGCTGTGGCGGTTCGGCAGTCATCCGGTTGCTGGCTCCGTTGCGCCGCCGGCACCTCCGCCGGCGGTGGCTCGACCGACCGCCCGGGAGGAGCCGGACGGCCGGTCGATAGGTGGTCGGTCGGCTGGGCCGGCCGCTTGGCCGGAGGTGGGGCCGGGAGGTCGACGGCCCGCCTCCGGAGGGATCAGCCCTGGTAGGCGACCTCGCCGTGGGTGGCGAGATCGATGCCGAGCTCCTCGTCCTTGGCCGAGATCCGGATGCCGAGCACGAGGTCCACGACCTTGACGATCACGAAGGTGGCCACGACCGCATAGGCGATCGTCGCGGTGACCGCGATCAGCTGGGTCACGACCTGGCCGGGGTTGCCGTCGATCAGGCCCGTGTAGGCGGCCTGGATCGCGCTCGTGGCGAAGACGCCGGTCGCGAGGGCGCCGAAGACGCCGCCCACGCCGTGGACCGCGAAGACGTCGAGCGCGTCGTCGACCTTCAGGCGGGCCCGCAGGAGCGTCGCGCTGTAGCACAGACCGCCGGCGACGAGGCCGATGACGATCGCCCCGCCGGGCGTCACGAAGCCGGACGCCGGCGTGATCGCGACGAGGCCGGCGACCGCGCCGCACGCCGCCCCGACGACGCTGACCTTTCGGTGCTGGAGGTAGCTGGCGCCGACCCAGGTGAGGGTCGCGGCCGCCGCCGCGGTGTTCGTGACGATGAAGGCGCTGGCCGCCAGCCCGCCCGCCGTCACGGCGGATCCGGCGTTGAAGCCGAACCAGCCGAACCACAGCAGGCCGGCGCCGAGCACCGTCATCGGGATGTCGTGCGGCTCCATCCGGTCGCCGTTCACGACACGCCGGCCGATGAGCAGGGCGACGATCAGGGCCGAGAGCCCGGACGACGCATGGACGACGGTGCCGCCCGCGAAGTCGAGCGCGCCGAGCTGGAACAGCCAGCCGTCGGTGGCCCAGACCCAGTGGGCGATCGGCGAGTAGACCAGGATCGACCAGAGGATCGTGAAGAGCACGAACGATGCGAATCGCTTGCGCTCGGCGAAGGCGCCGGTGATCAGCGCCGGGGTGATCGCCGCGAACATCAGCTGGAAGGCGGCGAACAGGACGAACGGGATCGTCACCGCGTAGACGGTGCTCGGCTCGAGCCCGACGTTGAAGAATCCGACGAAGTCGAGGCCGCCGACGAGCCCGGGGATCCCGAAGAGGTTCGCATCCGGGGCGAACGCCAGGCTGAACCCGACGAGGACCCAGACGACGCTGACGATCGCCAGCCCGAAGAAGCTGTGCATGATCGTCGAGAGGACATTCTTGCGCCGCACCAGGCCGCCGTAGAAGAGGGCGAGCCCCGGCAGCATGATCATCACGAGAGCTGTGGCCGCCAGCATCCAGGCGGTATCGCCGCTATCCATCGATCCCATGCCTCCACACGCGCGGCCGTCTCCACGCCAGTCGGCCGCCTGCCGGGGAGGATGGTCGTCAGGTTCGGCGGGGTCGTCGCCGGGCGGGTCCCGAAAAGGATGCGATCGGGTAGCGAAGGACCGGCGGGCTCAGCCCTTGCCGCCCCTCCGGGCGGCCTCCGCGTCGTTCTCGGCCACGCGGATCTCGATGACCTTCCGGACGGTGTCGACCGGGATGGGCCGGCTCGCGGGGAAGCGGATCGTGCCCTTGCCGGCGAGGTACGGCGCGATCTCGTCGCCGAGGCCGGTGACGACGCCGTGGCTCGCGGGGAACAGGCTGTAGTGCGTCTTGAACGCGTCGTAGCTCACGAGGAACCGGCCGTGGGTCCGGAAGCCGGGCATCCTGTACGTGATGACCTCGTCGGCCGTGGGCGCGGCGGCCCGGATCGTGGCCCGGAGCGTCTCCATGGCCGAACGTTGCGACTCGGGCAGGGCGGCCAGGTACTCGTCGACGGTGGCGGGCTCGTCGGCCATGGTTCCTCCGCGAGCTTCGATCAGTGGAGGTGCTGCTGCCAATCGTCCGGCACGCGGCCCTCGGGTCCGGGCACCGGCTGGTCTGCCGGGTGGCTGTGCGGCGGCGCCAGGGCGGGACCCTCGCCGTACTGCCGGGATTCGTAGTCCCAGAGCCAGTCCTCGCCGGGCTCGAAGCTCTGGACGATCGGATGGCGGAGGTCCGCCGCATGATGGCTCGCGTGCTGCGACGGCGACGAATCGCAGCAGCCGACGTGGCCGCAGTGGGCGCACCGCCGCAGGTGGAACCACCAGCCACCCGTCGCGAGGCATTCGACGCAGCCGGTGCCGCTCGGGGCCACGTGAACGTCGAAGTCCGGGTTGTCCCCCATCGCTCCCTCCACCGCTGGCTGCGAACCGGCGAGCCGGGTGGGATTCGAACCCACGACACAGGGATTAAAAGTCCCCTGCTCTGCCACTGAGCTACCGGCCCGATCGCAAGCGTAGCGGACCCGGCGCGGCGGCCCGCCCCAACCCGCACCTCGCCCCGATCTCGGACCGACAGATCGGAGCGGGCGTGCCGGTCGCCGGTCGGACAGGGCTCGCGGCTGAACGCCGGATGTCTTGGTATCGACATCGCAATCAGGTATCGTGTCTAGCGATGAAGGACCATGACACAAGCCTTCGCATCGGCCGCGCCGCCGAGATGATGGGCGTGACCGTCGACACCGTGCGCCGCTGGGCCGACGACGGCCGGATCCAGGTGGCGCGATCGGAGGGCGGCCAGCGGCTGATCCCGATCGACGAGGTCACCCGGGTCATCGGCGAGCGCCG
>DATBGP010000211.1:0-4994 GCA_036557925.1 Candidatus Limnocylindrales bacterium
CGGGAGCTCCTCGCCCTCCTCCCGGACGCGAGCGTCGACCTCATCTGCACCGACCCGCCGTACAACCTCGGCGCGTATTCGACCGGCAACATCGCGATGTCCTGGCGCAAGGACTTCAACAACGACGTCGCCGCGTGGGACCAGCTGCCGTTCGAACCGGCCGCCTGGCTGGCGGAGTTCCGCCGCATCCTGAAGCCCACCGGCACGCTGTTCGCCTTCACGTCCTACAACCTGCTCGGTCGCTGGCACGAGGCGTTCGATCCCGCTTTCGACACGTTCCAGTTCGTCGTCTGGCACAAGACGAACCCGCCGCCGAAGCTCCGCCGGGCCGGCTTCCTGAACTCGTGCGAGCTGATCGTCGCCTGCTGGGATCAGGGCCACACGTGGAACTTCGGCCGGCAGCGAGACATGCACAACTTCATCGAGGCGCCGATCTGCGGGGGCCGCGAACGCCTGAAAGACCCGGTGCACCCGACCCAGAAGCCGCTGCGCGTCCTCCGACAGCTCATCGAATGGGGGTCCAGGCCCGGCGATCTCGTCCTCGATCCGTTCATGGGTGTCGGCTCGACCGGCGTCGCGGCGCTGGAGCTCGGCCGGCGCTTCGTCGGGATCGAGCTGGAGTCGGCCTACATCGAGGCCGCCCGCCGACGGGTCGCTGCAACGGACGGGACCATCGAGCGAGGGAGTCCGATCGCCGTCAGCCGCTAGACTTCGCGCGATGCCTCGCTATTCCTACGGCGGCCAGGCGCTCATCGAAGGCGTCCTGATGCGCGGTCGCGACGCGATCGCGGTCGCCATGCGACACCCGGACGGCCGCATCGTCTACGACACGGAGCGTCTCGACAGCGGCGTCCACAGCACGCGCTGGTCGAAGCTGCCGTTCCTCCGCGGCCTGGTCGTCCTCTACGAGACGCTGTTCGTCGGGACGCGCTGGCTCGTCCGGAGCGCCTCGGTCCAGGCGGCCGGCACGGGCGAGGAGGGCGACGAGGGCGTCGAGCTTGGCAAGGGCTCGATCGCGCTGATGCTCGGGCTGACGCTGCTCTTCGGCGTCGGCCTGTTCTTCCTCCTGCCGCTGTTCATCGCGAGCGCGACGACGTCGAACATCGACAACGGGCTCGTCCAGCATCTCGTCGAGGGCCTGATCCGCGTCGCGATCTTCCTCGGCTACCTGATCCTCATCTCGCGCGCCGAGGATGTCCGCCGGGTGTTCCAGTATCACGGCGCCGAGCACATGACGATCCACGCGCTCGAGGCCGGCGATCCGCTCGTCGTGCGCGAGATCCGCAAGTACCCGACGGCTCACCCGCGCTGCGGCACGGAGTTCCTCGTCGTCGTCATCCTGCTCTCGATCATCGCCTTCAGCCTCGTCGGCCGGCAGGAGCCGTTCGTGATGATCGCGAGCCGGATCCTGCTGATCCCGGTGATCGCCGCGGTCGGCTACGAGATCCTGAAATGGGGCGCGCGACATCGGGGCAACCGCCTCGTCCGGGCGATCATGTATCCCGGCATCCTCGTCCAGAAGATCACGACCCGGCAGCCGACCGACGACATGATCGAGGTCGCGATCGTGTCGATGGAGCAGGCCCTCAAGGCCGACGGCGAGCCGCTGCCGGCCGGATCCGGGACGCTCCCACGGGAGCATCTCGTCCTTCCCGGCTCGGGCCAGGCCGACAGGACCGGCGTCGGCGAGGCACCGCCGGTCGAGCCCGCCGCGAGCACCGGTACCGCGGGCGGGGCCGCGGTCACGATCGACCCGCCCGTCCCGGGAGGATGAGCCCGACGGGGATCCGAGTCGCCCGGCGCGTCGTCGCCCCGCCGGCGGTTGCCCGGTGCCACCGACGATCCGGGTCGCGATCGTGAGCGACGAGGTCGAACGCACCGCTCTCGACGCCCGCCTCACGGAGGTCGCTGCGCAGTACGACCAGCTCCAGGCGGAGATTGCCCGGCCCGAGGTGACGAGCGACCCCGACGCCATTCGCCGCATCGGCAAGGAGCTCGCCCGCCTCGAGCCCGTGGTCGGAGCCTTCCGCGCCCTCGAATCCACCCGGAGCGAGCTGGCCGGCGCTCGCGAGCTGCGCGACGGCGGCGACGGCGACCCCGATCTCCGGGCGATGGCCTCCGAGGAGGTCGACCGCCTGACGGCCGACGAGCAGCGGTTGGAGGAAGAGCTGCGGGTGCTCCTGCTGCCGCGCGACCCGAACGACGACCGGGACGTGATCCTCGAGATCCGCGCCGGCGCCGGCGGCGACGAGGCGGCGCTCTTCGCCGGGGAGCTCCTCCGGATGTACCTCCGCTATGCGGCGGCCCACCGGTTCACGCCGGAGATCCTGAACGTGAACGAGACCGGGATCGACGGCGTCAAGGAGGCGATCGTCCAGATCCACGGGGATGGGGCGTATTCGCGCCTGAAGTTCGAGAGCGGCGTCCATCGCGTCCAGCGGATCCCCGCCACCGAGTCATCCGGACGAATCCACACCTCGACCGCCACGGTCGTGGTGATGCCCGAGGCGGACGACATCGACATCGCGATCGACGAGGACAGGGACCTGCGGATCGAGGTCAAGCGGTCGTCGGGTCCGGGCGGGCAGTCGGTCAACACGACCGACTCGGCGGTCCGGATCACCCACCTGCCGAGCGGTCTCGTGGTGGAGATCCAGGACGAGAAGAGCCAGCACAAGAACAAGGCGAAGGCGATGTCGGTGCTCCGGACGCGGCTCTACGAGCAGAAGCTCCAGGAGCAGCGGGCGAAGGACTCCGCGACGCGTCGATCCATGGTCGGCGGCGGCGATCGCTCGGACAAGATCCGCACGTACAACTTTCCGCAGGATCGCGTGACGGACCACCGGATCCACCTCGACCTCTCGGCGCTCCCGCGGGTGATGGACGGCGACATCGACCGGCTGATCGACGCGCTCGTCATGGCGGACCAGGCCGACCAGCTGGCGCACCTGGACGGCAACGGGACCGGAGGCGGCGATGGCGCGGCGGGCTGAGGCGGCTTCGGCCGGAACCGCGCCGCGAGCCCGGCGATCGAAGGCGCCGGCGACCGGGCCGGCCGACGTCCCGGACCGATCGTCCGCGCCGGACGGAGCGACGACCCCGGCCGGAGGGACCGCGCCGGATGGAGCGGGTGCGTCGCCCGCGAAGCGCGCCCGGATGACGTCGGACGGCGGCGTGACGTTCGTCGAGGCCCGCGAGGTCCCGATCGAGCGAGCCACCGACCTCGGCAGCGTCCAGGTGCTGAAGCACGGCAACCTCTACCTGCTGACCGACCCCTTCGGCGACATCCATCCCGACTCGCGCGGTCTCGGCCTGTACCTGTCCGATACCCGCCTCCTGTCGTGCTGCTCGCTCCGGGTCGGCGGGACCCGGCCCGTCCTGCTCCAGGGGTCGATGGGCGGCAACTACCGCGGCTCGATCCAGCTCACGAACCCCAGCGCCGACCGCAACCCGGAGGCGAAGACGCACAGCGGCGACGAGGGCGTCGTGGGGCGGACGCTCGGCATCTCCCGCGATCGCCTGATCGGCGTCGGGGCGATGGAGGAGCACGTCCGGATCGTCAACCACTCGGGGAAGGCGCTCCAGGTGCCGATCGAGCTGGAGCTCGGGACGGACGACGCCGACATCTTCGAGGTCCGCGGCTACCCGCGGACGGAGCGCGGGGCGATGCTGCCGATCGCCCTCACCGCGAGCCGCGCGACGTTCCGCTACGACGGTCTCGACCGCAAGCGACGGTCCACGCACGTCGCGTTCTCCGAGCCGGCCACCACGTTCGGCCCGATCGACACGCGATCCGACGACCAGGTCGCGAGCGGCGGGTCGGTCCGGTTCCGCTGGGACGTGGAGCTGGAGCCGAACGGCCGGTACGAGCTCCGCTGGACGACCTGGCCGACGATCGTCCCCGTCGACGACGCCGAAGATGCCGGCGGCGATCGCGCCTCGGCTGCGGCTGAGACCCTGTTCCCGGATCCGCCCCGGGTGAACGGCGACGACGGCGCCGGGGCGTATCACGCCTGGGGCCGCGGGACCACCGCCATCCAGACCGACCACGAGCTCTTCAACCTGACCCTCAACCGGTCGCTCGCCGACCTCCGCCTCCTGATCAACGACGGGCCGGGCGAGGGCCAGCGCTACGTCGCGGCCGGCGTCCCGTGGTTCGCGACCCTGTTCGGCCGCGACGCGATCATCGCCTCGTTCCAGGCGCTCGCGTTCCGGCCCCAGATCGCGATGGAGACGCTCGAGGTCCTCGCCGCCTACCAGGCGACCGAGGTCGACGACTGGCGAGACGCGGAGCCCGGCAAGATCCTCCACGAGCTGCGGACCGGCGAGATGGCCGGCGCCGGCGAGCTGCCCCACACGCCGTACTACGGCTCCATCGACTCGACGCCGCTCTGGCTGATCCTCTTCGCCGCGACGTTCGACTGGACGGGCGACCGCGCCTTCGTCGAGAAGCTCTGGCCGAATGCCCTCCGCGCCCTCGACTGGATCGACCACTACGGCGACCGCGACGGCGACGGCTTCGTCGAGTACGAGCGGCGGTCGCCGCGGGGCCTCGTGAACCAGGGCTGGAAGGATTCGGGCGACTGCATCCGCGACCGGAACGGCCGCATCGCGACGGCGCCGATCGCGCTCGCCGAGGTCCAGGGCTACGTCTACGACGCGAAGCGCCGGATCGCCGACCTCGCCGCGATGCGCGGCGACCACGAGCTTGCGACACGGCTCCGGAACGAGGCCGAGCAGCTCCGACGGACGTTCGAGGAGCACTTCTGGGTCGAGGACCTCCGCTACTACGCCATGGCCCTCGATGGCGAGAAGCATGTCGTGGACGGCATCGGATCGAACGCGGGCCAGTGCCTCTGGTCCGGGATCGCGACCGTGTCCCGGGCGCGTGACGTCGCCGATCGGCTGATGAGCCCGTCGATGTTCTCCGGCTGGGGGATCCGGACGTATGGCCAGGACCAGCCCGGCTACAACCCGATCGGCTACCACACCGG
>DATBGP010000212.1:0-3210 GCA_036557925.1 Candidatus Limnocylindrales bacterium
ACCGTCGACGCCACCGGAGCGGTGGTCCTGCTCGCGGTCGCCCAGTTCCTGGTGTTCGCCGTGTCCTCGTTCCTGAGCACCCTCCGGAACGTCTCCCAGCAGCTCCTCCAGGAGCGCGTGACGAACACGATCCAGCTCCAGATCATGGACCACGCCTCGCGGCTGGACCTGGCGTTCTTCGAGGACTCCACCTCGTACGACCTGCTGCGACGGGCCCAGCAGGGCGCGTCGTCCCGGCCGCTCTTCATGGTCAGCGGGGTCTTCGGGCTGATCCAGACGATCATCGCCTTCGCCTCGATGATCCTCCTGCTCATCGGCCTGAGCCCGATCCTCGCGATCGTCGCCCTGATCTCGCCCGTGCCGGCGTTCATCGCCGACACGCGCTACGGCTGGCGCGGCTACAGCTTCGCCCGCTGGGCATCGCCGATCCGGCGCCGGATGGACTATCTGACGACCCTCGTCACGACCGATTCGTACGCGAAGGAGGTCAAGCTCTTCGGGCTCGGGCCGTTCTTCATCGATCGCTTCCGGCAGCTCGCCCGGGTCTACCAGGACCGCCAGCGGCGGATCGTCGTGAGCCGCTATTTCGTGGGCTTCGTCTGGAGCACGATCACGATCCTCGCGGGATCGCTGACGTACCTGTACGTGGCCCTCCAGGCGATCGCCGGGAAGCTCACGCTCGGCGACCTGACGCTGTTCACGCAGGCCGCCTCGTCGGTCCAGCAGTCGGTCCAGGGGATCCTCGCCGGGTTCGGCTCGATGTACGAGAACCAGCTCTACCTGAACGACCTCTTCGATCTCCTCGCGACCCCGTACGGCATCGACCGCGGGCCGGAGGACGCGGTGGGGGCGGGCGCCCACACCGAAGCCGAGGCGCTGGCCGGCATGGCGACGGAGGGCGCCACGCTCGCCGACGGCTCGACGGCGCCGGCGCTGACACCGGCGGCGGCCGCGGACGCGGCCGTGGCGGCGGATGCCGGCCGCGCCCCGACGTACGGCGAGGTGGCGTTCGACCATGTCTCGTTCCTGTACCCGGGATCGGGCCGGGAGGCGCTCCACGACGTGAGCCTCCGGATCGAGCCGGGCGAGACGGTCGCGATCGTCGGCCGGAACGGGGCGGGGAAGTCGACGCTCATCAAGCTCCTCTGCCGGCTCTACGACCCGAGCGACGGTCGGATCCTCCTCGACGGGGTGGACCTCAGGGAGCTGGATCCGGCGGCGGTCCGGCGCCTGATCGGCGGGATGTTCCAGGACTACGTGACGTACCAGGCGACCGCGGCCGAGAACATCGGGCTCGGCGAGCTGGCCCGGCTCGAGGATCGCGGGGCGGTGGAGGACGCGGCCCGGAAGGGCGGCGCCGATTCGCTCCTCGACCGGCTGCCGGAAGGCTGGGACACGCCGCTCGGGAAGTGGTTCGACGGTGGGGTCGAGCTGTCCGGCGGCGAATGGCAGAAGATCGCGCTCGGGCGGGCGTTCATGCGCGACGCCCGGATCCTCGTCCTCGACGAGCCGACCTCGGCCCTCGACGCCCAGGCGGAGTTCGAGCTGTTCGCCCGGCTGCGGCGGCTGGCCGCGGGCCGGACCGCGATCTACATCTCGCACCGGTTCTCGACGGTTCGCCAGGCCGACCGGATCCTCTTCCTCGAGCACGGCGAGCTCGTCGAGCAGGGCACGCACGAGGAGCTGATGACGCTCGGCGGCCGCTACGCCCGGCTCTTCAAGCTCCAGGCCGCGGCCTACACGGGCGCCTCGGTCGAGGGCCTGGCGGACCTCGGCGGGATCGCGACCGAGGCGGATGTCGATCCGGATGCAGACGGGGGCGATGGCGAAGGAGATGGCGGCGGTCCGGACCGGCGGCGGCCGGGAGGCCGCCCGGGCGCCGGTCGCGGCGATCGGGCCGACGAGCCGGACCAGGTCTTCGTGGCGCCGCCGCCGACCGCCGGATGAGGCGGCCTCGTCGGCGATCGATCGCGATCGCGGCCGCCGCCGGTGCCGCGCTCGCCGTGGGTGGCCGCGTCGGCCGCCAGTCGGCCGCGGACCGGCTGTCGGCGCGCACGGAGCGGCGGCGGAACCTCGTCGGCGATCCGGGGCCGTACGTCCTGTCGCCGGCGGTCGCCGACCTCCACGAGCGGCTGACGATCGTCGATCTCCACGCGGACTCGCTGCTGTGGGGCCGGGACCTGCTCCGCCGCGTCGATCGCGGCCACGTCGACGTGCCCCGGCTCGCCGATGGCAACGTCGCCCTGCAGGTCTTCGCGATGGCGACGAAGGTCCCGCGCCACATGAGCTACGACCGGAACGACGACGGCTCCGACGACGTGACGCTCGTCGCCCTCGTCCAGGGCTGGCCGCGGGCGACGTGGCGGAGCCTGCTGGCTCGCGCGGAGCACCACGCGGCGCGTCTCCGGGCGATGGCGGCCGAGTCCGGTGGCGCGCTGTCGCTGCTCCGCACCGCGAACGACCTCGACCGGTTCCTGGAACGCCGCCGCGGCGACCCGACGCTCGTCGCCGGCCTGCTCGCGATCGAGGGCGCCCACGCGCTCGACGACGAGGTCGCGAACGTCGACCGCCTCGCCGCCGCCGGTTATCGGATGGTCGGGCTCGCCCATTTCTTCGACAACGCCTTCGCGGGCTCCGCGCACGGCGTCGTCAAGGGCGGGCTGACCGCGAAGGGCCGGGAGCTGGTCGGGGCGCTCGAGCGGCGCCAGATCCTGGTCGACCTTGCCCATGCATCCGAGGCCACGATCGACGACGTCCTGTCGACCGCGGTCCGACCGGTCGTCGCGTCCCATACGGGCGTCCGCGGCGTGGCGGACAACGGCCGGAACCTGAGCGACGAGCAGCTCCGGGGGATTGCCGCGACCGGCGGCATCGTCGGGATCGGATTCTGGGAGACCGCGGCCGGCGGGCCAACCGTCGACTGGATCGCCCGCTCCATCGCCCATGCCGTCGCCGTGATCGGCGCAGACCATGTCGGGATCGGCTCGGATTTCGACGGCGCGGTCCGCACGCCGTTCGACACGTCCGGGATGGGCCTCCTCACCGCCGCCCTCGTTGGGCAGGGCCTCGACGAGGACCAGATCGCGGCGGTGATGGGGGGCTCCGCGATCCGGCTGCTCCGGGCGACGTTGCCGTCCGCCTGAATCCGGATGGTGCAGCCGGGGCTCCCTCCGGCCGTTTGCTAGCATCCGCGGACAGCCCTCGCGTCCG
>DATBGP010000213.1:0-4583 GCA_036557925.1 Candidatus Limnocylindrales bacterium
CATCCGGCGCCCGCGAGCTCAGCCCTGGCGCGTCCCGCAGCGGCGGCAGAACCGGGCGTTCGCCGAGAGCGACAGTCCGCAGTTGGAGCAGGGCTGGACGCCGGCGATCGGGGCAGCCACGCCCTGGGGCGCGCTGGCGAGCACGGCCTGGGCCGAAGCGGCCCAGAGGGCATCGCTCGTGGCGCGCTTGGGATCCGAGAGGAGGGCCATGGCCGGCGAGGCTTCCTCGGGATGGGTCGGCCACTGGGGCTCCGCCGAGGCCTGGACCTCGGGCTGGGCGGGGGTGACGGGCCGCTTCGGCAGCTGGGCGGGCGTGGCGGCCTGATCCGGGGCGAAGATGCGCCACGTCGGCTGCTCGATGACGTCTTCGCGAACAGGCTCGGGCGCCGGCTGGGGCTCCGCGGAGGCCGCGATGGGCGCCGGCTCGGGCTCGGCGGCGGGAACGGGCTCGGCGACAGGCTCGGGATCCACGGTCGCGGCAACGGGCTCCGGCTCCAGGGCGGTGGCAACCGGCTCCGGCTCGTGCTCCGGCTCGAGAGCGGCGGCAACCGGCTCCGGCTCCGCAATCGCGGCGATCGGCTCGGGCTCGACCGTGTCGACCGACTCCGGCTGTGGTTCAGCGGCGGCAACCAGGTCGACCTCCGCCTCGGCCGTCGCAACCGGCTCGGGATCCGCCGTGACGGCCGCCACTGCCGCGATGGCCGCGGCGACGGGCTCGAGGTCAACCGCAGCCGGTTCGGCCGCGGCGGCGGCGACCGGTTCGGGTTCGATGGCCGCTTCGTGGGCCACCGGCGCCGGCTCAGCCGCGACAGCCGGCTCTGGCTCGGCGGCGGGGGCCGGCACGACGGCGGCGCCGATCGGCTCGGCTTCGGGCGCGGCCGCGGCGACGGGCTCCGGTCCGGGCTCGACCGGGACGGCCGCCTCGACGACCTCCGCCGCGGCTGCCTCAGCGGCGATGTCCGCCTCGGCCGAGACCGCCGGGACCCCGGGCAGGAGGTCCGTGTCGTCGAGCGTCGCGGTCTCGCCGGCGATCTTGTCGGCTTCGTCGAGCTCGGCCTCGAAGGCCGCCAGCTCGGCATCGATGTTCTGACCGGGCCGGAACTTCGCGAGCAGATTCGAGGTTCGGGCGGCCCCGGCGGCGGCGCGACCCGTGACGTCGTCCGGCATCGGCGGCTCGCTCGAGGCGGGCGCCGGCGTGTCGACGATCCCCAGCGCGAGGGGCTCCGCGACCTCGGCGGACAGCTCCTGCGTCTCGGGGTAGGCGGTCGCGGCGACCGCGGCGGCAGGCTCTTCGACGGCGGGCTTCGCGACCTCGGCGGGGGCCGTGCCGACCGGCTCCGGCGCTCCGACCGTCTCGGGCGCTTTCTCGGCCGCTCCGATGCGCTCCGCCGGCTCGGCCCTGACCTCGTCGACGGCGGGCGCGACGACAGGCGAGTCCGGCTCGGCGACCTGCGCCTCGTGTTCCGCGACCTGCGCCTTGTGTTCCGCGACCTGCGCCTCCGGTTTCGCGACCTGCCGCTCGAGCTCCGCACCGGACGCGGCCGGCGCCTCGGGCTCCGCCGCCGGCCCGGGCGCATCGCCGGCCAGGAATGCGAGCCGGGCGGCTGCGTCGAAGGCCTCCGGCTCGTCGTGGACGAAGCCGTTCGCGCCGGCGTGGGCCCCGTTCTCGATCGCCGCGCCATTCCCCGGGAGCGCGTCGATCGCCGCCTCGGCCGCGACGCCCTTCGCGAGATCCGCTTCGGGCCAGGCCTCGGGAACGAACCGGGTGGGCTCCGCGGCCGGCATCTCGAGCACGGGTGAGACGAATGCGTCCTCGCCAAGCGGGGCGCAGCTCAGGCACTGCCCGTCAGCGGCGTTCCAGCAGTTCGCGCACGTGTACTGCCGGCACGACATGCAGAAGTTGAAGGTCGAGTGGAACGCCTCGAGCTGCTGCGAGGTGACCTCGCGCTCCTCGTCGCTCCGGGCGATGGCCATCGCCTCGTCGAGCGACGAATCGTCGCTCATCACCCAGTTCTTGACGCCCTTGCCCAGCGTCTTGAACTGGCCGAGCTTCTTCGTCTTCCTGGGCGCGACCGATTCGAACGTGTAGCGGGTGCCGCAGCGCTCGCAGAAGGACTCGGTCAGGAGCTCGGGCATCGTGCCCTCGGTACGCGTGACAGCCGGCGGCCGGGGGGCCCGACCGAACGGGGCGAGAGTATATCCCAGGGGTTTCGGCGAGCCTCCACCGCTCGTACGCCCTTCGTTGGGACGATGGTCCCGAGCGTCGCCGGACGGTTGGCCGGTCGCGGCCGCGCACCGGTTCGGCCGAACCGGGATTCGCAGGATGCTCTGCTAGACTCCGCCCCCGACATGGGAGCCCTTGCCGCCGTCGAGCGGTTTCTCGAACGGCTCTTCGAGGGCCAATCCGCCCGGTTGTTTCACACTGCGCTGCGCCCGATCCAGGTCCAGCGACGCCTCGAGCGGGCGATGGAGTCGCACCGGATCCGGGACGGCCACCGGACGATCGTGCCGCACCGGATCGTCGTCCGGCTCTCCGCCGACGACCTGACGTCGCTTCGGGCCGGGGCCCCGGGGCTCGCCGCGCAGCTCGCGGACGCGGCGCTGGCCTTCGCGCGCGCGCACGGCTACACGCTGCTCGACCGGCCGACCGTCACCCTCCGGGCCGACCCGACCGTCGTGGTGGGCGAGGTCGCGGTCGACGTGACCGGATTGCCCGGTCAGCCCGAATCCGGAGCGGTCGTGCCGGGGTCCGCCGGGGCCGGCTGGCCCGAGCCGCCGGCCGGCAGGCCCACGCCCGCGGCTGCGCCTTCGCCCGCCGCGCTCGGCGAGGCGACCGCGGTCTTCGTCATTCCCGGAGCGGAGGGTCCGCGCGCGACGATTCGCGAGATCCGCCCGGATCGCTCCAGCCGCGCGTTCGAGTTCGACGGCCGGCCGCTGACGATCGGTCGGTCGGACGACAACGGCCTGGTCCTCCGCGACGGCAGGGCCTCGCGCCACCACGCCCGGATCGACGCCCGCCGGGGGAGCCTCGTCCTCAGCGATCTCGGCAGCACGAACGGCTCCTGGGTCAACGACCGGCGCGTCGAATCAATCGCGCTCGGCGAGGGCGACCAGGTCCGCCTCGGGATGACGACCCTGATCATCGAGGCCGTCGAGACGGTCCCGCATCGAGCGGCCGATCCCGCCGCCCAGCACCGCGACCAGCGAACGCAGCAGCCTGTCCCGGATGGCCCTGCCGCCCGCTGATGGACCCCTTCCTCCTGACAGTCTGGATCGTCCGACTGCTGTTCCTCGGGCTGCTCTACGTCTTCCTGTTCCGGATCGCACGCGCGCTCGTGAACGACCTCCGGGCGGCGGCCCGCGAGCCCGGAGCGGAGCTGGGCCGGCTCGTCGTCGTCACGTCGCCGAGCGGTGAGCCGGAGGCCGGCACGTCGCTCGCCCTCGACGCGATCGCGACGATCGGCCGCGACGTGAACAACGCCATCGTCATCGAGGACCAGTTCGTCTCGGCCGAGCACGCGATCCTGACATTCCGGGGCCGGGCCTGGTACATCGAGGATCTCGGGAGCACGAACGGGACGTTCGTGAACGGCGTCCCGGTGGCCGAGGTCACGCCGCTCGGCTTCGGGGACGTCATCCAGATCGGGCAGGTCCGCCTCCGCCTCGAGCGGCCGCGCCCCGCGGCGGGGAAGCGATGACGGCGGCGGCGGCCGGCCTCCCGGCGATCCTCGGCCCGATCCGGCCACGCATGCGCTGGCGGGAGACCCGCCTCCTCGTGATCGTCGCGGCGGCGATCGTCGTGGGCAGCGTCTCGCTCGCCCTCACGAGCCAGGTCGCGGATCCCGGCGAGTCGCACGGGCTCAGCCTCGCGAACCCGCTCCACGTCCTCGTCTACCTGGGCCTGCTCGCGGCCTCCCACCTGACCCTGATCCTGTCCGGCCGGCGGGTCGACGAGATCCTCCTGCCGACGGCCGGATTGTTGGGCGGGATCAGCCTGCTCCTGATGGAGCGGCTGCCGCAGGACCAGGTGGTCCAGTCGATCGGGCCGTGGGAGCTGGGCCTCGGCGACGTCCAGCTCGCCTGGCTCATCCTCTCCTTCGGCCTCGCGACGATTCTCGCCGTGACGATCCGGAGCGACAGCTGGCTCCGGCTGTACAAGTACACGTGGGCCGCCGCCGGCGTCGCCCTCCTCGTCGCGACCTTCGTCTTCGGCGACGACGTCAACGGCCAGGTCCTGAGCCTCACGATCGGGCCGGTCACGGGCCAACCGTCCGAGCTCCTCAAGGTGATCCTGGTCGTGTTCCTCGCCGGCTACCTCTCGGAGAACCGGTCACTGCTCGTCGAGGAGTCGACGCGAGTCGGCCCCATCTCCCTGCCGCCGCTGCCGTTCCTCGCGCCGATGGTCGCGATGTGGGCGATCGCCCTCTCGATCGTCGTCCTCCAGCGGGACCTCGGCGCCGCGCTCCTGTTCTTCACCGTGTTCCTGAGCCTGCTCTACATCGCGACGGGTCGGGTCGGCTACGTGGTCGTCGGGATCCTCCTGTTCGTCGCGGGCGCGTACGTGATGTACCTGATCTTCCCGA
>DATBGP010000214.1:0-6700 GCA_036557925.1 Candidatus Limnocylindrales bacterium
CGGGGGCCACAACGGGCTGACGCACGCGGCGTATCTCGCGAAGAGTGGGCTCAAGGTCCTCGTCCTCGAGCGCCGTCACCTTGTCGGCGGGGCGGCGATCACCGAGGAGCTCCGGCCGGGCTTCTGGTTCACGACCTTCTCGTACGCCCTGAGCCTGCTCCGGCCCGACATCATCCACGAGCTCGAGCTCGTGAAGCACGGCTTCATGCCGATCCTCATGCCGACGACGTTCTGCCCGATGGAGAACGGCGATTACCTGTACATGGGCCAGGACCACGCCGAGAACCAGCAGGAGATCGCCCGGCATTCGAAGCACGATGCCGACGCCTACGACGCCTACAACCACGACATGAACAAGGTGCTCCAGGCGATGAAGCCCTTGCTCGACTCGGCGCCGCCGGACATCTTCAGCGACGACCCCGAGGAGCTGGTCCGCCTGGCCGCGATGGGCTCGCGGTTCAGGCACCTCGATCGGAAGGTCATCCACGACGCGGTCCGGCTCCTGACCGGCAGCGCCGCGGACTTCCTCGACGACTACTTCGAGTCGGAGATCCTGAAGGGCTATCTGGCGTCCACGTCGATCATCGGGACGAAGGTGGGGCCGTACTCGCAGGGCTCCGGGCTCGTGCTCCTGTACCACATCCTCGGCGAGCACGACGGCGAGTTCGGGGCGTGGGCATTCCACAAGGGGGGCAACGGCGGGTTCACGAAGGTCCTCGCCCGGGCGGCTCAGTCGTTCGGTGCCGAGATCGCCCTGGAGTCGCCCGTCGAACGCGTGATCACCAGCGACGGCCGGGCGACGGGCGTGGCCCTCGCCGACGGTCGCGAGATCCATGCCCCGGTCGTGGTCTCCGCGGTCGATCCCCGTCGGACGTTCCTCGAGCTGGTCGATCCCCGCGAGCTGCCGACCGAGCTCGTCGAGACGATCGAGCGGTTCCGGTTCCAGGGCACGTCGGCGAAGGTCAACTTCGCGCTCGACGGGGCGCCGCGGTTCCCGACGCTCGGCGATCGGACCGACCAGTTCCGCGGCTTCACGAACATCGGCCCCTCGATGGAGTACCTGGAGCGGGCGTACGACGACGCGAAGTACGGCTGGTACTCGAAGCGGCCGTATCTCGACTGCGCGATCCAGTCGACGATCGATCCGGACATGGCCCCGCCCGGCAAGCACGTGATGTCGTGCTTCGTGCAGTACGCGCCGGACCACCTCAAGGGCTCGGACTGGGACACCGAGAAGGAGGGCTTCGGCGACACAGTCCAGGCGACGCTCGAGTCGTTCTTCCCGGGCTTCGGGAACCTCGTGCTCCAGCGCGAGATCCGGACGCCGCTCGACATCGAGCGGACCGTGGGCCTCAGCGAGGGCAACATCTTCGCCGGCGAGTTCCTCGCCCCGCAGATGTGGCTCTTCCGGCCGGCGCCGGGCTGGTCGCAGTACCGCACGCCGATCGCCGGCTACTACCAGTGCGGCTCCGGCACCCACCCAGGCGGTTGCGTGATGGGCGCGCCCGGCAAGCTCGCCGCCGGCCAGATCCTCAAGGACCGCGCCAAGGCGGGCGCGATCAGCGAATCGAAGGTCGCAGCCGCGGTCTGATCCCGGCGACGCGGCCGGGGGAGCCCGCGAGCGCTGTCATGCAACGGAAAGAATCGGCGCGGAGGATGGGGCGATGCAGCCCGCCCCCGACCGAAGCCCCGCCGAGCGCGATCGCGCCGTCGACCGGGTCCGCCGCCTGACGATCGGATCGACGATCGCCGGCATGGTCGGGCTCGGAGCGTTCGGCGGCCTCGCCGCTCTCTCGGATTCGGGGATGTCGACCGACGGGGTGACGACGGCGGCAATCAGCGATGCCAGCTCGGGAGGCGCCGCGACGACGGCTCCGGCGCCGACCGCCTCCACCGATCAGTCGGCGACGACCGACGACTCGGCGACCAGCGGCAGCGCCGCGACGACCGACGACTCGTCATCCGCGGTCACACAGTCCAGTGGGACCGCCCACGCGACGTCGGGCGGATCGTGAGCGTGGACGCGACAGCCGCCGTTCCCGAGGTCCGCGCCGCGGCCTGGAGCGCGCTCGGGACCGGCGTGCGGATCGTCGTCCACGGGACTGCCCTCGATGCCGCTCGGGGCGTGGTCGAGGAGCTCCTCGATCGCGTCGACCGGACGTACAGCCGGTTCCGGCCGGACAGCGAGCTCGTCGCCCTGAACGCTCGGGCCGGCGAGACCGTCGCGGCGAGCCCGCTCCTCCTGGACGCGATCGAGATCGCGCTGTGGGCCGCCCGCGACACGAACGGCGCGGTCGACCCGACGGTCGGCCGGGCGATGCGCGCGATCGGATACGACATCGACTTCCGGCAGCTGCCGGCCGACGCCGGCTCCCTGGAGATCCGGCTGGAGCCGATCCCGGGCTGGCAGTCCGTCGAGCTGTCACGGACCCGCGGCACGGTCCGGCTGGCGCCTGGCGTGGAGCTCGACCTCGGATCGACCGGCAAGGCCTGGGCCGCGGACCTCGCCGCCGCGGCGGTCGCGGCGGACGCCAGGGCGCGTCGCGGCGGCGCGTCCCGCGCGGGTCGGGCGTCCGCCGACGACCGACCCGTCGGGGTCCTCGTCTCCCTGGGCGGCGACATCGCGACGACCGGGACGCCACCCGACGGCGGCTGGCGGATCCTGATCGCCGAGGACAGCGAGACGCCGCTCGACGCGCTCGGGGAGACCGTGGCGATCGCGGGCGGCGCCATCGCGACCTCGAGCACGACCGTTCGCCGCTGGCGGCGCGGCGAGACGGCCATCCATCACCTCGTCGATCCGCGCACCGGGGCGCCCGCGTCATCGCCATGGCGCACGGTGACCGTCGCTGCGCCGTCCTGCGTCCTCGCGAACACCGTCGCAACCGATGCGATCACCGGCGGCTCGGCCGGATTCGAGCGCCTGCTTGCCTCCGGGCGTCCAGCCCGGCTCGTCGCGACCGAGGGCACGATCCACCGGCTGAACGGCTGGCCGGACCCGGCCGCGGTCGTGGAGCCGCTGGCATGAGCACCCAGATCTTCTGGTTCGCCACCCGAGGCTCGGGGATCGTCGCGCTGATCCTCTTCAGCGTCGTCGCGTGCCTGGGGCTTCTCGCCGTCGCGCGGGCGCAGTCGCCTCGGTGGCCGCGCTTCCTGACGGTCGAGCTGCACCGCAACCTCGCCCTGCTCTCGGTGGCCTTCCTCGCCCTCCACGTCGTGACCGCCGTGATCGATCCGTTCACCTCGCTCGGCCCGGCGGCGGCGATCGTCCCGCTCGCGTCGTCGTACCGGCCCCTCGCGGTGGCCCTCGGCGTGATCTCGATGGATCTCGCGCTCGCGATGGTCGTCACGAGCCTCCTCCGGGAGCGGATCGGCCATCGCGTCTGGCGGGCGGTCCACTGGGCGGCGTACGCCGCCTGGCCCCTCGCGGTCGCCCACACGATCACGGCCGGCAGCGACGCCCTGACCCCGTGGCTGCTCGCGATCGATGCAGCTTGCGTGCTGGCGGTCGGCGCGTGCCTGCTCTGGCGGCTGACGACGGGCGAGACGAACCGGAGCCGGCTTGCCGCGGTGACCGCCGGAACGGCCGATCCGATCGCCGTCGAGCCGGCCTGGAGGCCCGACTGATGGAGCTCCGCATCGTCGCCGGCCCCGCGTCGGCCGCAGGCCCGGAGTCCTTCGCCGACCACGCCGCCCGGCTGGGTGGGATCCCGCGCGGGAGCCGGGCCGCCGACGTCATCCCGACCCTGGAGGCCAGTGGGCTGCTCGGTCGGGGCGGCGCCGGGTTCCCCGTCGGCCGGAAGTGGCGCTCGGTTGCCAGCCGGGACGGCGGCGCCCCCGTCGTTCTCGTGAATGCCGCCGAGGGTGAGCCGCTCAGCGCCAAGGACCGATCGCTGCTCGAGCTCCGGCCACATCTCGTCCTGGATGGCGCCCTGGTCGCGGCGGACGCGATCTGCGCGAACCGCATCGTCCTCTACGTCGGATCCGCGCATCGCGACGCACGAGCGAGCGCGACGCGGGCCCTCCGGGAACGCCCCGACCTGCGCGTGGCGGTCGAGATCGTCGACGCGCCGCCGGCGTATGTCGCGGGGGAAGAGTCGGCCGCCGTCCATTTCCTGAATGCCGCCGACGCCCGGCCCACCACGACGCCGCCCCGACCGTACGAGCGTGGCGTCGGGGGCCGGCCGACCCTCGTCCAGAACGCGGAGTCGCTGGCCCATGCCGCGCTGATCGCCCGCAACGGCGCCGGCTGGTATCGCGAGCTCGGCCGCGCCGGCACGCCCGGGACGGCGCTCGTCACGATCAGCGGCGCCGACGGACGCGGAGTTCGCGAGATCGAGCTCGGAACGCCGCTCGGCGAGCTCGCCATCGATTCCGGCGCCGGCCGCGGGCCGGCCGATCGCCAGGCGGTCCTGCTCGGCGGCTACTTCGGCGGGTGGCAGTCGATCGAGCGGAGCTGGGACCTGCCGCTCGATCCGGTCGCGCTCGGCGAGGCGGGGACCTCGTTCGGCGCCGGGGTCATCGCCTTCCTGGGCAACGATCAGTGCGGCGTCCGCGCGACCGCCTCGATCATGGGCTGGATGGCCGGCCAGAGCGCCGCCCAGTGCGGTCCCTGCGTCTTCGGCCTCCGGGCGATCGCGGACGCCACGAGCCGGCTCGCGAACGGCTCCGCGGAGCGCGACGACCTCGCCCGGATCACCCGCTGGTCGCAGCAGCTCGCCGGCCGCGGCGCGTGCCGGCATCCGGACGGAGCGGTGGGCCAGCTCTGGAGCTCGATTCGCGTGTTCGCGGGCGAGTGGGAGCTCCACCAGGTGCGGGGGCGCTGCTCCCGGGAGATCCTCGCCGACTGGGCGGCGGATCGGCGGGTGGCCTGAGATGCCGGCGACCCGCGCCGCGAGCACCGTGGCGCTGGCGATCGACCGCATCGCCTGCGACGGCTTCGGGATGTGCGCCGAGCTCCTGCCGGAGCTGATCGAGCTCGACGACTGGGGCTATCCGATCGTCGGCGACGACGGCGTCCCGGACGAGCTCGTCGATCATGCCCGACGTGCCGTTGCGGTCTGCCCGGTGCTGGCCCTGCGGCTTGTCGCGCGGGCCGCCCCGCCCGCAGTGAGCGAGCGACGCTCATGACCGCCGATCCGCGGGTCCCTGCCGGCCGGCGCGGCCAGGCGCTCGATCGTCTCCGCCTGCTCACGACCGCCACCGCCGTGGCCGGCGTCGCGGGCACGGCCGGCCTCGCGGTCGTCGCGGCCGCGAGCTGGTCCGGCGATCCGAACGCGACGAAGGCCGCGACGGTCCAGGGCGGCCCGGACGACGGGACGACCGCCCAGCCGTCGACGCCGCCCAGACAGCGCAACCAGGCGGTCGCACCGGTCGATCCGTTCGGCGGCTCGTCGAACCAGGGGTCGAGCGGGATCCGGCCGGTCCAGCCCGGCACCGGTCGCAACCATGCGACGACCGGCGGTTCTGGCTGATCGGCGTCGAGCGGCCGCGGCCGGAGATGATCCCGCCGGTCCGCCCTCATCGGCCGCCGGCCAACCGGCCCGGCGGATTCGTGACATTCGACCACTGCGGCGGTTGCGCGGGTCGTCCACGATGGGACCGTCACCCGGACGGATGACTGCGCCGCGAGCCCAGCGGCACACGGCTTCTCTGCACATCGGACGGTGGACGCGATGCGCGTTCGACGCGGTCTTCTCTTCTGGGGGCTCCTGCTCATCCCCCTCGGCGCGATCCCGCTGCTGGCCCGGTCGGGCCAGTTCGACACGCTCCGCCTGGAGAACGCCTGGCAGCTCTGGCCGCTGATCATCATCGGCGTCGGGCTGATGATCCTTCTGGGCCGGACGCGCGCCGCGATCGTCGGCCTCATCGTGGTGGCCCTGACGATCGGCACGATCGGCGGCGCCGCGCTCGCGAGCGGGAGCTTCTGGCTCGGCGCGGCGGGGGCCTGCGGCTTCGGCAGCACCACCGACCAGTCGCTGGACAAGAGCGGCTCCTTCGACGGGCCAGCCAGCCTGAGCCTGGACCTCGACTGCGGGTCGGTCGACCTCCGGGCCGGCGACGCCGCGGGCTGGTCGCTCCACGCGGCCTATCGCGGTGACGAACCGCAGATCGAGTCGGGATCGGACCGGTTGTCGGTGCGGACGCCGTCCAGCGGCGATCGGCGCCAGGACTGGACGATCGGCGTCTCGGCCGCCTCGCTGAACAAGCTGCAGCTCACGGCCAACGCGGCGACCTCGTCGATGGACCTCGGCTCGGCGCAGCTCGACGAGGTCCAGCTCGGCGCGAACGCCGGCGACGTCCGGCTCGCCGCCGGCTCGGCGACCGTGACCTCGCTCGACATGACGATGAATGCCGGACGGATGCGGGTGACCCTCGGCAGCGCCGGCACGAAGGGCAGCATCTCGGTGAACGCCGGCGCGATCGACCTCTGCGTTCCGCCCGAGGCCGGCCTGAGCCTGGACGTGAAGGAGCAGCTGACGTTCGCGACGAACCTCTCGTCGCGCGGCCTCACGCGCGATGGCAACACCTGGACCCGGCCGGCCCAGGGAAGCGCCGGGACGATCGAGCTCGACGTCGAGGGCAACGCCGCCGCCTTCAACCTCGATCCCTCGGGAGGCTGCTGATGGAGAGGCGACTCACACGTTCGCGCGACGACCGGATGATTGCCGGCGTCGCGGGCGGGCTCGCCGACTACCTC
>DATBGP010000215.1:0-2839 GCA_036557925.1 Candidatus Limnocylindrales bacterium
CACGGCCCCGATGGCGCCGGGCTCGTCCGGCGGGCCGCTCGTCGATGCGGCCGGCAAGCTGGTCGCGATCAACACGAACCGGGTCGGCGAGGGGTTCTATCTCGCGCGTCCCGCCGACGCGGCGCTCCGCGAGCGCGTCGACGCCCTGTCGCGAGGCGAGTCGGTCGAGCGGCCGCGCCTCGGGATCGCGATCGCCCCGCCCCATGTCGCCCGTCGGCTCCGGGCCTCGGTCGGGCTCAGCGACCGGGCTGGCCTCCTCGTGCGTGGGGTCGAGGACGGCAGCCCGGCGGCCCGCGCCGGCATCCGCGAAGGCGATCTCCTCGTGGAGGCCGCCGGCCGGAGCCTGGACGAGCCCGACGCGCTCCCCGAGATCCTCGCGAGCACCGGCCTCCCGATCGAGCTGAAGATCGTGCGTGGCGACGAGGAGCGGACCGTCAACGTCGGCGGCACCACGGACGCGTCCGGCGAGGCCTGACATGGTCGCCCTGCCCGCCGCTCCGCCCGAGGATCCGGTCGACATCGCCACGACCGAGTCGATCGAGGAGGAAGCCCTCGATGCCTATTCGACCGCCGTCAGCACCGCCGCGTCGAGGCTGATCCCGTCGGTCGCGAGCCTCCGGATCGAACGGCGGACCGGCGGCTGGGGCGGCGGCGCCGGATCCGGCGTCGCCTTCACGCCGGACGGCTACCTGGTCACGAATGCCCACGTCGTCGCCGGCGCGGAGCGGGGAACCGCGACGTTCGTCGACGGCGACGAGCTCGGGTTCGAGGTCGTCGGTCGGGATCCGCTGTCCGACCTGGCTGTCGTCCGGACGGCCAGCGGCGGCCTGACCCCGGCTCCGTTCGGGGACGCCGCCCGGCTGAAGGTCGGGCAGCTCGTCGTGGCCGTCGGCAACCCGCTCGGGTTTGCCGGCAGCGTCACCGCCGGGGTGGTCTCCGCCCTCGGCCGGTCGCTCGCGGCGCGGGACGGCCAGGCGAGCCGCCTGGTCGAGAACGTCATCCAGACCGATGCGGCCCTGAACCCGGGCAACTCCGGCGGCGCCCTCGCCGACATCCGCGGCCGGGTCGTCGGGATCAACACGGCGGTGGCCGGCGTGGGCCTGGGCCTCGCGGTCCCGATCGACGCTGCCACCAGGCTGATCATCGCCGCACTCGTCCACGACGGCCGGGTCCGGCGCGCATACCTCGGGATCGTCGGCGGGACCCGGCGGCTGCCGTCCGCGCTCGCGACGCGTCTCGGCCGGACCACCGGCCTCGAGGTCGTCCAGCTGCTCGACGCCAGCCCCGCCGCCGCGGCCGGGGTTCGAGCCGGCGACGTGATCCTGTCGCTCGACGGTCGCCCCATCGCCGGCGTCGGCGACCTCCAGCGAGCCCTCGTCGGCGAGCTCGTCGACCGCACCGTGGAGGTGCAGTTGGAGCGCGACGGCGACCTGGCCGAGCTCGACGTCCGCCCCGTCGAGCTGCCCGTCTAGACGTCTCGGCAGCGCGATTCCCGGTCGAGGGATATCGTTGCTGATGCAACGATCCGGCAGCGAAGACCCCGACCGGATCGAGAAGCAATCTGCAGGAGCGAACCATGGCTGACTGGGATCCGGAGGCCTGGACGAGGAATCTCGTCGCCGACATGCGTGCCCACGGTGGCGTGCCATCGTCCGGGCCGCTGGCCGGCGAGACGCTGCTCATCCTGAGCTCGACCGGCGCGAAGTCCGGCGAGGAGCGCAGCGCGATCGTCAACTACCACGCCGACGGCGACGCCTGGGTCATCGCGGCCTCCAAGGGCGGCGCGGACGAGAACCCCTCCTGGTACTACAACCTGCTCGCGGATCCGGACGTGACCATCGAGGTCGACAACGAGGTCGTTCCCGTGCATGCGGTGATCACGAGCGGTGCCGAGCGCGACCGCCTCTGGGACGACCACGTTCGAGCCCTGCCGAAGTTCGGCGACTATCCGTCGAAGACGGACCGCGTGATCCCGATGATCCGGCTGGAGCGGGTACCGCAGCCTGCGACGACGCGCTGATCCCGGATGGTTCCCGGCGCTGCCGGCCGTCTGATCGGCCGACGGCGCGAGCCGCGGAGCCGGGCCCAGGGCGAGAACGGCCGCCGCTGGGACTCCGTCTGGATGGACCCGAGCGCGATCCCCGGCTGAGCGCGCCGGGTCGTCGCCCGGCGGCCCCGATCCCGACCGGTCCCAGCCGCTAGCATCCGCGGGTGAACGCTCCCTCCCGCCGCCTGCCGCCGGCGGCCGTCCTCGGCTGCCTGACGCTGCTCGCGATCGGGTGGACCGGCCTCCTGATCCCGTCGCTCATCCGGTCGATCGAAGCGACCTTCGGCCAGGACGACGCCGGGATCGGGCTTGTCTACCTGCTCTACTCGTCGGCATACGCGATCGGCTCGTTCGGCGGCGGCCCGATCACCGAGCGACTCGGACGGCGGCGCGTGCTTGCGCTCGCGGGGCTCCTCCACGGCGCCGGCATCGCCGGCTTCGGGCTCGCGCCGACCTGGATGGCGTTCGTGCTCATCGCCCTGCCGGCCGGGCTGGGCGCCGGGGTCCTCGACGGCGGCTCGAACGGCCTGTTCCTCGACCTGTTCCGGTCCGGTCGCGGGCGGGCGATGAACCTGCTCCACCTGTTCTTCAGCATCGGGGCGCTGACGGCACCGCTGGTCGCCGGCGCGCTCGTGGACGGCGGCGTCGCGTGGCAGGCCGTGATGGTGGGCACGGGAATCGCCCTCGTCCCGCTCGCGGCCGGCTACCTGCTCGTCGCGGTGCCGAGCGGACGCCACGACCGACCGATCGCCCCCTCCGTCGATCTCCCGACGAGCAGCTCACCCGCGGTCG
>DATBGP010000216.1:0-1582 GCA_036557925.1 Candidatus Limnocylindrales bacterium
TGCATCGTCGCCTCGCGCGGCGAGGTGACCTCGAGGGTCGGCGGCTTCGCGAACCGCATGACCTGGACGCCGAGCCAGACGCCGATGGCGGCGATGAGGATCGTGAGGAGCGCCGCGACCACGACTCCGGGCGAGAACTGGAGCCCGGGCCGGGGCTGGGCGATCGGCCTGGGGGTCGCGATCACCTGCTTGGGCGCCAGCGCGTTGCCGCGCTCCTTCCGCCACTGAGCGATCACCTCCTCGGGGTCGAGCCCGAGGTAGGTCGCGTAGTTCCGCAGGAACCCCTTGATGTAGACGTCGCCGCCCATCTCGCCGTACTCGCCCTGCTCGAGGGCCGCGAGGTAGCGGGCGCGGATCTTCGTGTCGCGCTCGGCGCGGTAGAGGTCGACGCCCTTGCGCTCACGCGCCGCGTAGAGGCGCTCCGGCAGGCTGAGGGCGCCGCTGCCGCCCGTGGGTCGATCGGCGTCGCGACCCGCGGCGTCGCGACGGTCGGCCGCATCCCGTCCGGACCCGAGCCGAAGCCCGTCCGGACGGGTGCCGGTCGCTCCCCGTCGCGCATCGTCGCGTGTCGTCATCGAATCCCGTCCTCGCCGGCCGAACCCGCTCGCGCGCCGTGGGACGACCTCTGCGCGAAGGATACCCCGGGACGGCCCGAAATCGACATTGCGACCCTGATGCTTTCGTTCATCCGGGCGGGTCCGGGCGGCGAGGTGTCGCGATGCGGCATCCTCGCTCTCAGTCGTCGGCGTCGCCGCCGTCGTCGATCGAGCGGAGCCAGTTGTCCGGGCCGTAGATCTGGCGCGGCGTCGCCGGGTTGCGTGGATCCTGCGGACCGACGATCCCGTAGCGCTCGAGCTCGTCGATCACCCGGCTCGCCCGGGCGAACCCGAGCTTGAGCTTCGTCTGGAGCATCGAGGTGCTCGCCCGCTGCGACGACGTGACGAGCTCGGCCGCCGGGATCGTCATCTCGTCGACGCCGTATTTCCGCAGCCAGCCGAACTGGCCGCCATCGCCGCCGCCGCCGTCCTCCGGGTCGCCGAAGGCGAGGATGTCCTCGTCGTAGAAGGTCCGGCCGCCGGTCTGCTCGCGCCAGAAGTCGGTGACCCGGTTGACCTCCTGGTCGCTCACGAAGACGCCCTGCATCCGGACCGGACGCGGCAGGTCGACCGGCTGGTAGAGCATGTCGCCGCGACCGATCAGATCCTCCGCGCCGGGCGCGTCCAGGACCGTCCGGGAGTCGACCATCGAGGCCATCGCGAAGGCGATGCGGGACGGGACGTTGGCCTTGATCAGGCCGGTGACGACGTTGACGGACGGCCGCTGGGTTGCGAGCACGAGGTGGATCCCGACCGCGCGCGCCTTCTGGGCGATCTTCACGATCGGGTCCTCGACCTTCCGGCCCTCGCGCATGATCAGGTCGGCGAGCTCGTCGATGATCAGGACGATGTAGGGCATCCGGTCGGCGTTGGTCTCGTCGCCGGCGATCTCGGGTCGACTGTTGTAGGCGGCGATGTTCCGGACGCTCTGGCCGGCGAGGAGCTTGTAGCGCTCCTCCATCTCGCGGACCGCCCAGTTGAGCACC
>DATBGP010000217.1:0-3145 GCA_036557925.1 Candidatus Limnocylindrales bacterium
GCGCCACGAACGAAGCCGCGCTTCTCGTCGGTCTCGTAGAACTCGAGCGACTCGATCAGGTCGCCGAACTGGCCCGCCCAGCTCATCAGCGGGTCCTCGAACAGCCCGGCGACGTTGGCGAACGGATGCATCATCAGCCGCTTCCCGACGAGCCCCGAGGAGTTCGCGAGACCGTCCGGGTGTCCGGGGCCGCCCGACAGGAGGAGCAGTCGCGGCGTCCCGATCGCGTTCGCCGCGAGGACCACGACCTGGGCCGGCTGGAAGTGCTCCGCTCCGTCCCGGTCGATCCACGTGGCGCCGGTCGCGAGGCCGCGCTCGTTGGTCTCGATCCGGCTGACGCGCGCGCCGGTGACGAGCTTCGCGCCCAGCCCGATCGCCTTGGGCCAGTGGGTCAGGTCCGTCGATGCCTTCGCGCCCTCGTTGCAGCCCGACTGGCACGTGCTCCGCTGGACGCAGACGCGGCGGCCGTCGTACGGCGTCGAGTTGATCGAGTTGAACTCCGGCCACCAGTGCCAGCCGAGCTTCGTCATCCCGCGGGCAACCTTCAGCCCGGCCGAGCCGATCGGCAGCGGGGGCATCGGCGCGTCCTCGGCGTCGGGCGGATAGGCCGGGTCGCCGGGCAGCCCCGAGATCCCGAACTGCCTGTCGGTCCGGTAGAAGTACGGGAGGAGCTCGAAGTAGTCGATCGGCCAGTCGTCGGCGATCCCGTCCAGGCTCCGGACCCGGAAGTCCGAGGGCAGGGCGCGCGGCCAGGCGCCGGCGAAGATGATCGTGGAGCCGCCGACCGCGTTGTACATCAGCGGCGAGACCGGCGTGTCCTCCTCGACGATCGGGTAGTCCGAGGCGAGCCCGCGGATGTTGGGGCTCGTGGCCCAGTCCTTGCGCGCCTTCAGCTCCCAGTCGAGCTTGTTGCCCGGGTACTCCGCGCGGTCCAGCCACTCGCCCTGCTCCAGGCAGACGACCTTGAAGCCGGCTTCCGCCAGCCGCAGCCCGACGACCCCGCCGGATGCGCCGGCGCCGATGATCAGGACGTCTGCGGGCTCGCTCGCCACGGGCTGCCTCCTCCGTTCAGCGGCCGCCGCGGACCCTCGACGGGTTTCGCGCGGCCCTCGCATCAGTGCCGATAGTAAACCTTTGCTGTTGGCGGCCGCAGATCGACTCGCGACCGGGCTGACGCCGTTGGTTCTCGCCTCATGCGCTGCATGCATCGGCCACGCAGACGCCCGGTCACATCGGCTCCCACGCGGAGACCGGGGCGGCTGGGAGGCAGGCTTGAGCCCCCAGTCATGCGCGCGGCGCTTGCGGAGCTCGCCAGCGGGACAGTTTCGCGACGGTGGCGGGGCCTTCCGCCACACGGCGCGCCCTTCGGCCAGTCATGGAGCGACTGCGGGACAACGGCACCTCTTCGACGATCGGCGCACCCGTTCAGACGTTGGTCGCGGCGAGCTCGGCCCGGCCTGCTTCCGCTGCCGGCAGGAGGCCGACCTCGCGGAGGACGTCCGCAAGATGGGCCCGTTCCGCGTCGGAGATCCCGAGGAGCGGCCTCCGCACGTGGGCCTGCTCGAGGCCGGGAATGCCGAGGATGCGGAGGCACTCCTTGAGCCGGACGCGGTAGTCGCCGACCGGCGCCGCGAAGACGACGTCCGCCAGGCGCTGGACCCGCCGGCCGAGCTCTCGGGCCTCGTCGATCCGGCCCGCGTTCCACGCATCGATCATGTCGACCTGCTCCCGGGTCATCACCGCGCCGAACCCGATGAGCGCGCCCGTCGCGCCGAGCAGGAACGACTCGAGGATGAAGTTGTCGTTGCCGGTGAGCAGGGTGATCGGCCGCGGCAGGTCCGCGAGGAGCCGGGCCGTGTCCACGAACCGCCGGGCGTCGAACGACGCTTCCTTGATCGCGACTACGCCCTCCACCGACGCCATCGCCCGCAGCGTGTCGGGCTCGAAGTTCAGGCCGGCGAGGGCCGGCTGGAGCTGGAAGAGGATCAGCGGCAGCCCGACCTGGGCGATCGCCTCGTGGTACTGGACCGGCACCCGCGGATCCAGCGGCTCGCTCAGGTAGGCCGGGATCGGGAAGACGAGGAAGGCGTCGGCGCCCGCCGCCCGGAAGTCCTTCGCCTGGCGCACCGCCGCTTCCGTGGACGGGCCGGCGAGCCCGGCGACGATCGGCAGGTCCGTGACGTCGTTGACGATCTCGAGGACACGGACCTTCTCGTCCAGCGTCAGGTGCGGGCCCTCGCCGGTGTCGACGTTGATCGCCAGCGAGACCGGGCCCTGCGCGGCGATCCAGGCGATGTACCGACGGAGGGCCGGCTCGTCGATCCGGCCGTCGGCGTCCATCGGCAGGACGGTGGCCGGGATCAGGCCGTCGAGATTCAGGGGCATCGTCTCCTCCGCGGTGTCGCCACGAGGGTTGGAGGTCGATAGTAAGCGTTTTCTGTCGCCGGGTGGAGCCCCGGCGATGGTGAGGCCCTCGGGCCGCGTGGCGCTCGCGCCGCGCCGCGGGCCGTCCGGACGCCGGACTTCCGCATTCGCGATAATCGATCAAATGAGCCAGCTCGACATCTTCAGCCTCGCCGGCCGGGTCGCACTGGTGGCCGGCGGCGGGGGCTCCATCGGGTCCGCGATGGCGGCGGCGTTCGCCGGCGCGGGTGCGAAGGTCGCGGTCACCGGCCGGACCGAGGCCACCCTGGCCGACGCTGTGGACGGCATCGAGCAGGCCGGTTCCGAAGGCCTCGCGATCGTCGCCGATGCGACCGTCGAGGCGGACGCCGAGCGGATGGTCGCCGAGACCGTCGCCCGGTTCGGCAAGGTCGACATCGTCGTCAACGCGGTCGGCGGCGGCGCGGGCGAGGTCCTGAACCCGGCGGAGGCCTACCCCCGCAAGGACTGGGACTGGATCTTCGAGCTGAACGTCCGGAGCACGATCCTGCCGACCCAGGCCGCCGTCCGATCGATGATCGAGGCAGGCAGCGGCGGAGCCGTCCTGAACCTCACCTCGGTCCGGGCGAACCTCGGGATCAACGCCGGCTACTCCGCCTATGTCGCCGCGAAGGGCGCCATCAGCTCGCTGACCCGGCAATGGGCCACCGAATGGGCGAAGCACGGCATCCGGGTCAACGCCATCATGCCGACGTTCGTCGAC
>DATBGP010000218.1:0-9961 GCA_036557925.1 Candidatus Limnocylindrales bacterium
GCTCAGGACCTCGAGCTCGCGCTCGGTCAGGGGTTCGGCCGGCGTCTCCTCGTTTCGGGCGCGCATGCCCTTGGCGAGGATCCGCGCGGCGGCCGGATCGAGATGGACCTCGTCGTTGTAGGCGGCCCGGATCGCCGCGGCGACGTCGTCCGCTTCGGCGTCCTTGAGGATGAAGCCGCTCGCCCCGGCCTCGAGCGCGGCGAGGACCTTGTCCTCCTCGATGAACGAGGTCAGGGCCACGACCTGGACCGTCGGCTGGGCGGCCTTGATCCGGCTCGTCGCGCCGATCCCGTCGAGCTCCGGCATCACGATGTCCATGAGGATCACGTCCGGCGTCAGCTCGGCCGATCGCTCGACCCCCTCGACCCCGTTCTCCGCCTCGCCGACCACCTCGATGTCGTCGAGCAGCTCGAGGTAGCCGCGGAGGCCACGCCGGACGACGCCGTGGTCGTCGACGAGCAGGACGCGGATCGGCGCGTCGGTGCCGGACCCGTCGTCGCTGGCTGCCATCCCCTCACCTCCCACTCGGGCGGACCGTGCAGGCGCGCTCGGCCGTCGCCGCCCGGAAACCGGATCGATCGTCGCCCATCGTGGCGGATCGAGGTCAGACGTGCTCGACGGACGCGACGGCGGCGGGCTCGGTCCGCGCGTCGGCCGGCGCGCCGCGTTGGAGGAGGACCGCGGCTCCGAGGATCGCCACGCCGCCCACGACCTGGATCGGCGCCAGCGATTCGTCGAGGAATGCCGCGGCCAGCGTCACGCCGACGAGCGGCTCGAACAGCATCAGGATCCCCGAGCGGGTCCCGCCGACCATCCGGATCCCGGTGAGGAGGAGGACCGACGGGATCCCGGCGGCCGCGATCCCCGCCACGGCCACGATCGCGAGGTTCTCGGGACTCGCGACGGCGACACCCAGCGTCGCACCGGAGGCGAGCGTCGCGACCGCCGCGAACGCGCCGGTCGCGGCGAGGGCTCCGCCCATGACCTGCTCGGCCGGGACGGTGGCGAAGCGGCCGCGGCTCACCGTCACGAACAGGGTCTGCCAGGCCGCCGCGACGAGCCCGAGCAGGACGCCGAGCGGGTTCACCGTCACCGCGCCGCCGGGCGCCAGCCCGCCGGCCACGACCAGCACCATGCCGAGCAGGGCGAGCCCGAGGGCCGCGAGCCGGTTCGCATCCAGTCGCTCGTGGCCGAGCGCGACGGCGACGACGGCGACCATCGCCGGATACGTGTAGAACGCCAGCAGCGCGATGGCGACGGTCGTCAGGTCGAAGGCGATGAAGGTCGCGACGTTGACGCCGATCGCGGATGCCGCGACTGCCGCCAGGCCGAGCTGGTCGGGGCGGGGCAGGCGCCGCGGGTCGACGATCGCCACCCCGCGCCGTGAGCGGACGACGATCACGCCGACGATCACCGCGAGACCGAACACCGCCCGCCAGGTCACGAAGCTCAGGGGCACGAAGCCGGCGTCGTACGCGATCTTCGCGAGCGGCCCGAGCAGCCCGAACCCGGTCGCGGCGAGCAGCAGGACCAGGGATCCGATCAGGAGGGAGCGGTCACGCACCCGGGCATGGTACGGGCCGGCCTGACCGGGAGACGCGGGCCGCCAGCCCCGCGACGGGCGGGCCGGGACGCGTCAGGAGGCCGAGGTGCCCTCCGCCGCGGAGCCCGTCTCCGGGGCCGCGCCCGGCTCGCCCGTCGACATCACCCCCGGCGCCTCGTGCCGGCCACGGCTCAGGACGATCGACGTGAACGGGATCCGGATCTCGCGGAACGCCTCGATCGAGACGAGGAAGCCGGCCAGGATGAAAAGCAGGGCGAGGAGCTTGCCGACCTGGAAGTAGTTCGTGACGCCGAACCGGTTCAGCGCATCGCCGCCGCTCGCGAGGAAGCCGCCGATCGCGATGAGGATGGTGGCCGGGACCCGGCTGTGGAGGCGGCCCGCGAACAGCGCCCGGATCGCCCCCGGCAGCGACGCGACGAAGTTCACGACGATCGCGACCGGCGAGATCAGCAGGTTGAACAGGAACTGGTCGCCGGGCTGGGTCGGATCGAGCGAGTAGGCGAGGACACGCTTCTTCGGCATGAACATGTAGGCCGAGAAGAGCGCCCCAAGCGCGAGGGCCAGGCCGCCGGTGATGTTCATGAACGGCGTCAGGAGGCGGATCGTGCCGGGGAAGAGATCGCCGGTCGGGACCTGCGTCGCGGGGTCGAGCGCGTAGCCGGGCGGCGGGATCGTGGCGGTCAGCATCAGGACGACCGAGAGGAGCGTCGTGCCGATGACGGCGCCGGCGGCAAGCCTGGGCCAGCGCTCGTTCTGGAAGTAGGTCTCGATCGCCACCGCGACGGCGAGGACGATCGCGGCGATGAGGTAGAGGATCGGCGCGGTGCCGGCCTCCGGGTAGTTGAACTTGCGCTGGGTCAGGAGCGTGAACACGCCGGCCAGCAGGAGGCAGAACGCGAAGGTGTAGCCGAACCGCGTCCGGCCGAGCAGGTACGTCGTCCCCAGGCCGAGCCAGCCGGCCGTCCAGACCGCCCCGGTCAGGTACCAGGTCTTGTAGAGCGTCTCGTTCCAGCCGCCTGCGGCGCCCAGGGCCTCGCAGCCGGAGGCGATCCCGAAGAACAGCATGCCGGCCGCCCAGATGAGCTGGAAGCCCTGGCGCCGCTCGCGCCACTGGTCGAGCAGGGCGACAGCGAACAGGAGGGCGAGGACCGAGGTGAGGGCGGGCAGCCAGACGGTCGGCATCGGTCAGGTCCGCGCGAGCGCCGGGCGAGGAGCGGCCGGCCGGGCCTCGCGATGGCTCACGACGTACTGGAGGAGGAGCTGATCGAGGAGGATCGACGACCGGTCGTAGATCGCGCTCAGCCGGTCGGGGTCGAGGGAGCGGCGGCGGGCGATCGCCCCGAGCTCCTCGAGGAACGGCCGGCGGGCGGCGACGAACAGCGAGACCGCCTCGTCCAGGGGGATCCCGGCGTCGGCGACCCGTCGTGCCAGGGCGTCCGTCGCGGCCGTCGCGTCCTGTTCGGCGAAGCTGCGCTCGCCGTCGTCGACCGCGTCGAGATGGGCGAGCAGCGCCGCCACGAGTGCCCGGCCGTCCTCGCGGAACGCCTCGCGGTCGGCGGTCGGGACGGCGTCGCGAACCGACTCCCCCGTTCCCTCCGCGTAGCCGCGGCGATAGGCCCGCGAGATCCGGTCCGTGGTCGCGCCGAGCGAGGCGAGGCGGATGGTGGCGTCGTGGCGGCGCGCCTGGAGGATCCGCTCGATCGATTCGCGGGTGAAGCGGCGATGGCCGCCGGCCGTCGTGAACGCCTCGATCCGGCCTTCGTCGGCCCAGCGGCGGAGCGTGTCGGGGTCGACGCCGAGGAGGCGGCTCGCCGGCCCGAGCGAGAGGGGCGGATCTGCCGGACGAATGCGAGGGACGACGGCCACGCGGGCAAGCTCCGAATCGGGGAATCTGCGTAAATCTGGGTCCGTCGGGCAGTCGGGCCGAGGCGATTATCCGGGCGCGACCACGTGGCCGTCAATCACACCCGTTCGGCTTCGCCGCGATCGCTCGGCCGCCGACAGTCGGGACCCGCTCAGACATGCATGGGAGGACTGTTGGATCTGGTCCGGCGCCCCGATCAGGCTGATCGAACGCCCTGTGGCGACCGGTCCCCCCACGCACGAACGCTCGGACGCCCGGATGCTCGAGCCCGGAGCGCCCGAGGTTCGATCCAGCAGTCCGCGGGTGCATGTCCGAGCAGGTCCACGACCGACGCTCGCCCCACGAGCGTATCGGACACGGATGCATCGCCGAGGACCCTCAGGGGTCCGAACCTGGAGGTCTGTCCCGCCGCACGAGAATTCCGTGCAGGTTCGAGTCGAACCAGGTCCGATGCGCTCTCCCCACGAGAATCGGCGCCGGGCGCGACGCAACGGCGACAGCAGAGGACCTAGGCAGGAACCAATTCGTGGTCGTCTCGGTGGATGCCGTCGCAGAGCCCCCATCGGACGCTCGTGCCGTCCGAGCCCGGGACGGGGATCGGCCGCATGATCTCGCGGATCCGGCCCTTCCGGCAGAAGAGGTAGCCGCGGTCCGCCATCCAGCGCCGCACGTGCGATTCGTCGGGATGGAACTGGAACGGGCCCGGATTGAGGATCGGCGTCTCGTTCCAGGGTGCCGCAACCTCCGTCGAGACGATGTCGAGGATGTTCACCCGCCACGGCGTGCCCTCGATCACCTCCAGGCAGCCGTCGCAGCGGCGGGCGACGTTGTCCTGGACGACGGTCGGGATGCGGATCCCCATGATCTCCATCGGCCCGGATGGTAGCAGGGGCGATCGGCGCGCCGCCGTGGCGGGCGATCGGTCGGGGTGGTGCCCCCAAGGGGATTCGAACCCCTGATCTCCACCTTGAAAGGGTGGCGTCCTAGGCCTCTAGACGATGGGGGCGAAGGCCGGCCGAGTGTAGCAAAGGCCCCGCTCGGGGCCGCCCGGCGCGCCGAAGCTCGAGGCCGCCGGGCGTCCTGGTTCGGCGGGCGGCTCGCGCCGCACCCGCGCGACGGTTCGGCCGGGTCAGCTCGCCGGGGTCTGGCGAAGCAGGATCAGGATCACCGCGCCGGAGAAGCAGGCCGCGGCGATGAGGGCCGCCACGCCACCGACGATCGCGTGGCCGAACGCCCGCGCATCGTGCCCGTCGACGCTCGAGCGCCAGGTCGCCCGGGCGCCGACCACCGCGATGGCGCCGAACACGAGCCCCAGCACGACCGCTCCCGAAGCGAGAAGCGGGATCTGGCTCGCGTCCCGGACGGACAGCGCGTAGACGAAGTACAGGACCGAGCCGATCAGGGCGACGACGATCAGGACCCCGGTCGCGGTCACCGGGACGGGGCCGACGTGCGGACCGGCGGGGCCCCCGGAACCCGCGGGGCCGGCAGGACGCCCGGGACCGCTCGGGGCGCCGCTCGTCCGCGTCGACGGCGGCGGCCCGTCCGCCGGACGGGCCTGGGGGTAGGCCATCCCGCGCGGCGTGGCGCCGCCGGAGTCCCGTGGCGACGCCTGACGTCGGGGGTCGGTCATGGGGCCGAGCGTAGCAGGGCCGCTACGATGACCGCCTCAAGCGGGGATGTCGATGCGGATCGCCCAACTTGCGCCGACCTATGAGCGCGTGCCGCCGCGGACCTACGGTGGCACGGAGCTCGTCGTCGGCCTGCTCACCGAGGAGCTGGTCGCCCGTGGCCATGAGGTCACGCTGTTCGCCAGCGGCGATTCGCGGACCCGCGCGACCCTCCGGAGCGTCACCCCCGAGCCGGTCCGCTACGGCCGCCCGACCCCGGACGGCCTGACCCACGCCGAGTACCTCCAGCTGGCCAACGCCCAGGCCTGCTTCCTGGAGGCGGCCGACGGCGCGTTCGACCTCGTCCACAACCACGCCGGGGTCGAGGGGATGGTCCTGGCCGCCACGTCGGACACGCCCGTGGTCTCGACGATGCACAACCCCTTCCAGCCGCGGACCCGGCCGATCTGGGATGCCTATCCGTGGTTCCATCACGCCGTCTCCGCCGCGAGCGGCACGACGTTCACCGCGAAGGGTGCCGTCGCCCCGATCCTCCACGGGATCGACGTCGCCGCGATCCGCCCCGACACGGCGCCCCACGACCTCGCCGATCCCGACGGCTACCTGCTCTTCCTGGGCCGGTTCAGCCCGGCGAAGGGCGCGGACCGGGCGATCGAGGCCGCCCGGCGATCCGGCCGCCGGCTGATCCTTGCCGGCAAGGTCGACGCGGCGGACACGAACCACGTCCGGACGGCGGTGGAGCCGTGGCTGGACGGCGACCGGATCCGGGCGGTCGGTGAGGTGGGCGGCGAGGTGAAGCGGACCTTGATCTCCGGAGCCGACGCGCTGCTCTTCCCGATCGAATGGGACGAGCCGTTCGGGCTCGTCATGGTGGAGGCGCTGGCCTGCGGGACTCCGGTCGTCGGCTTCCAGCGGGCGAGCGTGCCCGAGGTGGTCGAGCACGGCCGGACCGGATTCGTGGTCGAGAACGTCGACGAGATGGTCGACGCGATCGGGCGCCTCGGCGAGATCGACCGGGCCGACTGCCGGCGGAGCGCCGAGGAGCGGTTCACGACCGCCCGGATGGTCGACGATTACGAGGCGATGTACCGCCGGATCCTCGAGCCGACCTCGAAGCCGGAGGCGGTCGCCGCCGGCTGAGGGTCAGCTCGCGGCCGACGTCCCGGCGGCAATGGCGGGGGCGTCCACGCCGCCCCGCGTCCGGTGGTAGACCGCGACGTTGTACGAGAGGCGCGGTCGCTTCATCCCCTGGCCGACAGCCCGACCGGCCTCCCCGAAGGATCCGTCCAGGAAGTCGCGCGCGGCCTCGACCGTCTCGAACGTCCAGAAGCAGTGGATCACGCGAATCCGGAAGCCGTTCGTCAAGAGGGGTCCGTCGCGCCGCGTCCAGTCGCCGTGCTCCTCGAGCTCGCCGCGGAGCCGGGAGACGTCGTCGCGCCCGTAATCGTGGACGACGAGCAGCCGTCCGCCAGGTCGGAGGACGCGGTCCGCATCGCGGACGGCGTCGGGGTCGACCGCCCGGAAGCCCGTCCAGCGGCTGACGATCGCGTCTTCGGAACCGTCCGCTGCCGCGAGGGGCACGGCGGCGGGGCTCGCCGCGACGCGGGCGCCGGCGGCGGACATCCGTGCGAGCTCCTCCTCGTCGGCGTCGAGGACGAGCACGTCCCGGCCACGCAGCGGGCCGAGCGCCTCGAGCGCGCGATCGATCTTCCGCTCCTGGTCGAGCGCGAGCCGCAGCACGGTCGCAGCCTCGGCCGGGAGCCCCAAGGGCAGGTCGGACACGGACGGCGAGTATACGAGCGCGCGTCGCTCGTCCCGGACAGCGTTCCGCGCCCGCGCATGGCACGATCCGCGGGTGATCCAGCAGGTCCGGGCGATGCCGGGCGCCATCCGCCTCTTCCTGGTCTACGCGCTTCTGATCCTGTTCGGGATCGGGATCTCGCTCCGGTCGGTCATCGACCTCGCGATCGGCGCGCCGGTCAGCGGCCCGGGCGTGGTCGTGATGGTCCTCCTCGCCTACACGATCTTCACGACGACGCTCGTGATCCAGCGGAAGCAGGCCGCCCGGGGCCTCGCTCTGGGGCTCGCGAGCCTGACCCTGCCCCTGTTCGTATATCTCCTGCTCGCCGGGCTGATCCCCCAGGCGATCTTCATCGGGGCACTGGCCGCACTGCTGTTCCGCGGCCTGCTCCGTCCCGAGATTCGCGACTGGCTGAACGAGGAGTGATGCGGGCCGCTCCCGCCCGCCGTCCGAGCCATCGGCGCCGGTACGCTACCCTTCGCTCGACCTGCGGGCCAACGCCCGCGCGTCCGCGCGCGACCCGTCGCGCGCTCCCCAGGACACTGACACGAGGCACCATCGAACCGTGAGCAAGGAGTCACGACGCGCCGCCCGACTGGCGCGCGAGAGCCGTCGCCAGGCCGGAGCCGCCGGCGGATCGGGGGCCGTCGCCGGATCCGGCGCGGCGGCCGCCGGCACGAGCGGCACGACGGCGGCAGCCACGAGCGCAGCCGGGGTCCCGACCACCAGACCGACGAGCGGCGGCGGGGGCAGGAGCGCCCGCGGCACGCAGCCGCGGGCCGGCCGGCGGGAGCGGGTCCGTCACGCCCCGCAGCCGACCTTCTTCGAGCGCTACCGGACCGCGATCGTCACCGTCGCCGCGGTCGCGATCGCCGCGATCGGGATCGGCTGGGTGTTCCTCGGCTCGACGGCCGCGGCGTACAGCTGCACGAACATCTTCAACCCCGAGGCCACACCGACGGTCGAGCCGGGCTCGAGCACCCGACTGGGATTCGTCCAGGAGGACATGGGCAACAGCCACTCGGTCGCGCGACCCCAGAACTACCTGTACTGCCCGCCGGCATCCGGCAACCACCTCAACGTGGTCGGCCAGGGCCCGATCCAGCCGCGCGTCTACGGGCCGAACGACAAGGTCGGGCCGCCCAACTGGGTCCACAACCTCGAGCACGGCGGGCTCGTGGTCCTCTACCGGGGCGACAGCCCGGGGGCCACGAACGAGGGCCAGACCGCGTTCAAGGAGTTCTTCAACACGTTCCCGCCGAGTCCGTTGTGCGGGATCCCGGCCGGCCAGATCGCACCGGTCATCGCCCGCTTCGACGACATGCCGCACCCCTACGCGGCGCTGGTCTGGGGTCGCGTCCTGTACATGGACACGTGGGATCCGGACCTTGCGATCCGCTTCTACAACGAGGAGTCGGAGCGCCTCGACGCCAACGGCGATCTCGTTGCCCCGCCGGAGGACATCACGAACTGCGGTGCCCGGCTGAAGGCGTCCGCGAGCCCGTCGGTCGCGCCGAGCGACGCGGGGGCCTCGGGCGCGCCGGCCGCGTCCGCCGCCCCATCGGCTGCCCCATCGGCTGCCGCGAGCCCGGAGCCGTCCGCCTCGGCGAGCTGATCGACCGGCCGGGCCCGTCGTCCGCCCGGACGCGGCACACTGGCACGTGATGCGTGCCCTCGTGAAGCCGGCCCCCGGCCCGGGCCTCGTCCTGACCGACGTGCCCGAGCCGCCGATGGGGATCAACGACGTCCGGATCGGCGTCCGCAAGACCGGGATCTGCGGGACGGACCTCCACATCGAATCGTGGGATCCGTGGGCGGCCCGGACGATCCGGCCGCCGCTCGTCGTCGGCCACGAGTTCGTCGGCGAGGTCCTCGAGATCGGCAGCAACGTCACCGACCTCCAGCCCGGCGACCGCGTCAGCGGCGAGGGCCACGTCGTGTGCGGCCACTGCCGGCACTGCCGGGCGGGTCGCTGGCATCTCTGCGCGCGGACCGTCGGACTGGGCGTCAATCGCGACGGGGCGTTCGCCGAGCAGGTCGTCCTGCCGGTCACGAACGTCTGGCACCACTGGCCCCGGATCGACGAGGACGTGGCCGCGATCTTCGACCCCTTCGGCAACGCGGTCCACACCGCCCTGAGCTTCCCGGTCCTCGGCGAGGACGTCCTCGTCGTGGGCGCCGGCCCGATCGGGCTGATGGCCTCGGCGGTCGCCCGCCACGCGGGCGCCCGGTTCGTCGTCGCGAGCGAGCCGAACGCATTCCGGCGCGAGCTCGCCCTCCGGATGGGCGCCACCCACGTCGTCGACCCGACGGCGCAGACCCTGGGGGACATCCAGCGGGAGCTCGGGATGGTCGAGGGGTTCGACGTGGTCCTCGAGATGTCGGGCAACCCGGCGGCCCTCCGCGACGCCATCGCGAACATGGCCCACGGCGGCGGGATGGCGATCCTCGGCATCCCCACCGACGAGATTTCGATCGACGTCAGCCAGGTCGTCTTCAACCAGCTGACGCTCCGGGGGATCTACGGCCGGGAGATGTACGAGACGTGGTACAAGATGTCGGTGATGCTCCAGTCCGGGCTCGACATCCGCCCGGCGATCACCCACCGCTTCTCGTATCGCGACCACGAGGCGGCCTTCGCCGCGGCCCGGAGCGGGGACTCCGGCAAGGTGATCATGGACTGGCAGGACTGACGACCGATGACGACGGACGTGCGCCCCGACCCGCTGGCCTTCCTCGGCGAAGAGCTCGACGACCTCCGCGCGAGGCATCTCTACCGGCCGCTCCGGGTCATGTCGTCGGCCCAGGGACCGATCGTCTCGGTGGACGAGCGGCGGCTGATCAGCCTCTCCTCGAACGACTACCTGGGCCTGACCCATCATCCGCGCCTCCGCGAGGCGGCGCTCCGGGCGGTCCGGGAGTTCGGAGCCGGCTCCGGCGCAGTTCGGACGATCGCCGGGACGATGACCCTCCACGAGGAGCTGGAGCGCGACCTCGCCGCCTTCAAGGGCACGGAGGCGACCCTGACGTTCCAGTCGGGCTTCACCGCGAACACCGGGGTGATCCCGACGATCACGGGCGAGCAGGACCTGATCGTCAGC
>DATBGP010000219.1:0-2460 GCA_036557925.1 Candidatus Limnocylindrales bacterium
CCGCGATGATCGTGCCCTTGCCCGCGCCGTACTCGTCGGCGAGGCGCTGGCTGACGGTGGCGGACTCCGACGTCGGGTCCATCCAGCCGCCCGAGGAGAGGGCGCTCGAGGCGCGGGCGGCGAGGAAGAGCGAGCCGATCGCGAGGAGGACGGCGATCAGGGCAACCGGCTTGCGGTGGCGGTAGACGAAAGCGCCCCAGCGGGAGAAGACCATGACTCGCAGACCTTTCGCGCGGCGGTCGGGATCGGGCGTGACGTCCGGGTTGGCGGGACGACGTGGCAGTGCCGAGACGATAGAGAATGAGCATTCGTTTTGTCAAGGCTTGCCAGCATTCCAGCGTGGGAATAGGCTTGGGCGAGCAATCGTTCTCCGGAGGATCCCGTGCCCCGCGTCAGCCAGGAACACGAGCAGGCCGTCCGTGACCGCATCGTCCGGGCCGCGCTCCAGGTGTTCGCCGAACGCGGCTTCCACCGCGCGACGATGCAGGACATCGTCCGCGCGTCCGGGCTCTCGGTCGGGGCGATCTACACGTACTTCAAGAGCAAGTCGGACCTGATCCTCGCCGGCTGCGACCTGATCACCGACCAGGAGCTCGCCCAGCTCCAGGAGCGCCTCGCGGCCGTGACCGGGTACCGCGACCGCCTCGCCGCCGCGGTCGGCTACTGGTTCGACAACCTCGCCGTCGAGCAGTCGGGCGCCGGCTCGGGGTTCCTGCTCCTCCAGGCCTGGGCCGAGGTCGAGACGGACCCGGCGATCCGGGAGATGCTCGTCCGCCGCCGTCGGGAAACGGTCACCGCGACGGTGCTGCTCCTCCAGGAAGGCGTGATGCGCGGTGAGCTGCCCGCGTGGCTCGACGTCGCGTCGATCGCCGAGGCGTTCTCGGCGCTCCTCGACGGGATGCTCGTCCAGGCCGCCGAGGAAGGCGCCGCCTATCGCCGGTCGGACCATGAGCGCCGGATCCTCGCCCTCGTCGAGACGCTCCTCGCCGCCCGCGCCGCCGAGGCCCCGGAGCCGATCCGGGCTGCTCCGGCCGTTCCGTACGAGTCGGTCCGCGCCCGGCGGGCGGTGTCTTGACGGCCGTCCAGACCGTCCTCGGCCCGGTCGATCCGGCAGACCTGGGCTGGGTGCTGCCCCACGAGCACACGGCGATCGCCCTCTGGCACATCCCGAATCGGTGGGACTACTGGGAGCTCCGCCGCGACGAGCCGGTCATCCGCGAAGAGCTGGACCTCTTCCGGGCGGCGGGCGGCGGCGCCGTCGTCGACCTGACGCTCGACGGGGTCGGGCGGGACCCGGAGTGGCTGGCGGGTCTCTCGCGGGCGACCGGCCTCCACGTCGTCATGGGCAGCGGCTGGTATCGCGGCGCGCACTACCCGGCCGAGGCGCTCATCGATCGCCGGTCCGTCGACGCGCTGGCCGACGTCATCGTCCGCGACGCGACGATCGGGGTGGGGGAGACCGGCATCCGGGCCGGGATCATCGGCGAGATCGGGGTCGACAAGCCCTGGCTCAGCGCCCAGGAGGAGCGCGTCCACCGGGCGGCGGCCCGGGCGGCTCGCCGGACCGGCCTCGCGATCACGACCCACGCGGTCCAGTCGACGGTCGGGCTCGACCAGCTCGACGTCTTCGAGGCCGAGGGCGCCGACCCGAGCCGCGTCGTGATCGGGCACTGCGACTCGAACCCGTCGCTGGACTACCACCTCGGGATCATCGAGCGCGGGGCGACCGTCGAGTTCGACTTCCTCGGGATGTCGTTCACGCCGCTCGAGCGCCACGGCGAGGGCCGGATCGTCGAGAACCTCTGCGAGCTCCTCGGTCGCGGCCACGTGGAGCGGATCCTGCTCTCGCAGGACGTCTGCCACGACAGCCAGCTCCGCCGCTACGGTGGCAACGGCTACACCTATCTCGCCGACGCGTTCCTGCCCCGGCTTCGGGAGGCCGGCGTGTCCGAGGACGAGATCCGGACGATCACGATCGAGAACCCGCGGCGGCTGCTATCCGTCGGCTGAGCGGCGGCGAACGCCGCCAACTCGCCTCCTGCCCGGCCCCGTCGACCAGCCCGCCCCCTCACCGGCGCCGCCGGCCAACCTGCCCCTCGGCCGGTGCCCTCGACCAGCCCGCCCCTCACTGGCGTCGCCGGCCAACCCCCCTCGGGCCGCGTCGCCGGCCAACCCCCCTTCGGCCCGCGTCGCTGATGCCTGCCGAGCATCGATTCGGGGCGTTGGCGCCCACACCCGATTCGCCGATGCCTGCCGGGCATAGACTCGGGGCGTTCCGGCGCACTGACCGGCGCCGCCGATGCCTTCCAGGCATCGAATCCGGGGGATAGGGCGTCAGTCGAGTCCAATCGATGCCTGCCGGGCATCGCGCGGCGGTTTCGGCCTCCTGTTCGCCTGGAATCGATGCCTCTGAGGCATCGACGACGCGACAACGTCGGCGGCCGACGCGACGACGTCGGC
>DATBGP010000220.1:0-2464 GCA_036557925.1 Candidatus Limnocylindrales bacterium
GCGCGCGCTCCTCCACGGAGGCGTCGAGGAACAGCTTCAGGTCCGCGTCCGGGAGCACGACGGTGCCGATGTCCCGACCGGCCATCACGATGCCGCCGGGCTCGGCCGCGAGCGCCCGTTGCCGCTCCAGGAGGGCGGTTCGGAGCTCGGCGACGCGGCTGACGGCCGAGACCGCCTCGTCGACGCGCGGCGTGTGGACCTCGTCGGTGACGTCGCGGCCGTCGACGCTCACGTGGGCCAGGCGGCCCTTCGCGTCGGGAACGAGGGCGATCTCCGGCACGAGGCCGACGAGGCCGGCCGCGTCCTCCGCTCGGACGCGCCGCTGAAGCGCGAGCCAGGTCGCGGCGCGGTAGAGCAGCCCGGTGTCGCAGAACCGGTAGCCGAGGCGGAGCGCGGCCGCGGCCCCGACGCTCGACTTGCCGGACGAGGCGGGTCCGTCAATCGCGACGACGAGCCCGGGCTGGGCGGTGGTCATGGCGACGAGGATACTGCCCGGATCCGGACCCGCCGGCGAGGTCGAGCACTCACCCTCGGCGACCGGGGGCGTCCCGCGACCGACCGCCGCCTGCCGCGAGACCGCGGACCTCCGGCGCCTTCAGCGCGCGCACCCGGCCGCTGCGGAGGCCGTCGATCCGGACCGGGCCGATCCGGACGCGGACCAGGCGATCGATCGGTGCGTCGACGGCGCCGAACATCCGCCGGAGCTGGCGCTTCCAGCCCTGTCGCAGGGTCGCGCGGTACCAGGTGAGGTCCGGCGGCGGGGCGGGGGCCAGGAGGTCGGTGAGCTTCTCGGTCTCCGCCGAGGTCATCCGGCGGAGGTGGTGGAGGGTCGCGTGCCCTTCGTCGAGGTCGATCCCACGCTCCAGCGCATGGAGCTGGCCGGGATCGAGCGGTGGCCGGACGGCTATCGCGTACTCCCGCTCGACACCGAACCGCGGGTGGAGCACCCGCTCCGACCAGGCCCCGTCGTTCGTGAGGAGCAGCAGGCCCTCGCTGTCCTGGTCGAGGCGGCCCACCGGGTAGAGTCGGGCGCCGTCCGGGACGAGCGCGGTCGGCACGAGGTCGATGACCGTGGTGTCGGCGTGGCGGTCCCGCGTCGTGGACGTCACCCCGGCGGGCTTGTGGAGGAGGAGGTAGGTCGTCCGGGCCGCCGCGCCGATCGGCCGTCCGTCGACCTCGATGACGGCCGTCTCGGGGTCGACCTGCTGGCCGAGCGTTGCCCGGCGGCCGTCGACCCGGACGCGCCCCGCCGCGATCAGCTCCTCGCTCGCCCGGCGCGAGCCCACGCCGGCCGCGGCGAGGACCTTCTGGAGGCGCTCGGGCGGCATCAGGCCGGTCCCGGTGCCGGCTCCGCTTCGGTCTCGGCGACCGCGGGCTCCCCGTCGGTGGCCGTCGCCGCAGGCTCCTCGGCCGCGTCCGTCGCGCCGGCTGCGGACGTCTCGGCGCCCGGGTCCGTCCCGTCCGCGGCCTCGGCCGTCGGCCGCTCCTCCTCCTCGATCAGCCGCGAGGCGACCTCGACGTCGAGGGGCGGCAGCTCGTCGAGGCTCGTGAGCCCGAACCGCTCGAGGAACTCGAACCCGGTGCCGTAGAGAAAGGGCCGGCCCGGCGCCTCCGATCGACCCAGCTCCACGACGAGCCGCCGGTGGAGCAGGGACCGGATGGTGTAGTCCGAATCGACGCCACGGATCCTCTCGACAGCCGACTTCGTCACGGGCTGGCGATAGGCCACGATCGCCAGCGTCTCGAGCGCGGCGGGCGAGAGGCGGATGGCATCCACCCCGACGTAGCGGGCGATCAGCGCGCCGGCGTCGGGCGCCGTCACGAGCTCCACTCGATCTCCCGAGAGGAGGAGCCGGATCCCGCGGTTCGCGAGGGCGATCTCCAGGTCGCCGAGCCGCGCGTCGACGGTCGCCCGATCGACCCCGGCCGCGGTCGCGATCTCGCGCCGGGTCAGCGGCTTCTCGGCGACGAACAGGAGCGCCTCGAGCTGGGCCTCGGTCAGGCGCTCACCCGGCGGCCCGGCGTCGACATCGAACTCGCCTCCCGACGTGGAGCCCACCGGCTCGTCCGTCATGCGAACGACTCCAGCGACTCGTCGAGCGGCTCGTCCGCGACCGCCACGCCGGCCAGCGCGCGCTCCTCGGCGGTCGTCGCCCGCGCGACGATCGGCCCCCAGGGCTCGTCCTGGGTCACGACGATCTCGCGCCGCTTCATCAGCTCGAGCATCGCGAGGAACGTCACCGCGACGACGACCCGGTCCCGGACGCCACGGAGCAGGTCCTGCAGGACGATGGCGCCCGCGCCACGGATGGCGGCCCGGATGATCTCGGCCCGTTCGGTGAGCGTGATGGTCCGCGGCACGACCTCGGGCGGCGGAGCAGGCGGCTCGACGATCACCGCAAGCCGGCCGAGGGCCGCGACCAGCACGGCGGGATCGAGGGGCGGTCCGTCCGGCGGTCGGGCG
>DATBGP010000221.1:0-5800 GCA_036557925.1 Candidatus Limnocylindrales bacterium
CAGTCACCGATCCCGCCGCCTCGGCGTCGATCGCGAACTGGAGCCCGCCCTTGCCGACGTTCGGACAGCTGATGTTCAGCTCGATACCGGCGACACCCGGCACGCCGTCCAGCCGCCGGACGACCTCGACGTAGTCGCCGACCGACTCGCCGGCCACGTTGACGATCACCGGCGTCTTCCAGCCGGTCCAGGTCTTCGCGTACTTCTCGACGACCGCGTCGACGCCCGGGTTCTGGAGCCCGATCGAGTTGAGCATGCCCGCCGGCGTCTCGGTCACCCGGGGCGTCACGTTGCCGATCCGGGGCAACAGCGTCGTGCCCTTGCAGCAGATCGCGCCGAGCCGGTCGACCTCGACGACGTCGCCGTATTCGATCCCGTAGCCGAACGTGCCCGAGGCGACGAGGATCGGGTTCGGGAGGATCAGCCCTCGACCGAGGTCGACCGAGAGATCGACGTCCGCACCGGCCACGACCTCCCGCATGGGCGCCGTCGCCACGCGAGCCCCGGCCGTCGTGCGCGGCCGCGGCGCCATGGCGGGCGTCCCCCCGATCAATGGCTTCACGCGGCGAACGGTCGGCGTCCGCTTCCCGCCGACGCGCACGTCCTTCGACGTCGTGACCCGCCGCTTGGCCTTCATCGTGATCCCGCGCCCCGCGCCCGTGCCCGTGCCCGTGCCCGTTCCCGCGCCCGTGCCCGCGCCCGCCTGAACGCGGCGCGTTCACTGCGTCGGACTTGGCGCATCCCGCGCGACGGCTCGCTCGCGGCGCGATCCAGACGTCGTCGGGGCCCGGGTCGGCCCGCTGAGATGATCGGGCCGCGAGCAGATCGTCGGAGCCGGCCGCCGTCGGCCGCTGGAGTGAACGCCGGGCGATCAGGGGACCAGGGTACGAAGGCCGAGCCCGCCGCTGGAGTGAACGCCGGGCGATCAGGGGGCCAGGGTACGAAGGCCGGGTTCGTCGCCTTCACCAGCCCGCCTCCCACGCGACTTCCTCGGCCGCGAACACGGGCCCTTCCCGGCAGACCCGCTGCGGTGCCCCGTTCACGCCCATGATCACGCAGCCCAGGCACGCCCCGACGGCGCAACCCATGTTCTGCTCCATCGAGACCTGGAGGAACGACTTCCGGCGAGCGGCGGGCGAGCCGAGCGGATCCGCCTTGCCGCCACCGCGCTTCCGGCCGAGCTTTGCGACCCCGAGACGGTCCCGGCGGCCGGCCGCGAGCCTGGCGAGCGCCGCGAGCATCGGCGCCGGGCCGCACGCGAAGGCCTGGTCGGCCCAGGCGTCGTAGTCCGGCACGAGCTCGGTCACGAACCCGTGATGGCCCACCGAGCCGTCGTCGGTGGCGATCACGTACTCGACCTCGTCGGGCAGGAGCGACGACGGATACACGTCCCGCGCCGATGCCGCGCCGAAGAGCATGGTCACCTGGCGGCCGTCCCGGAGCGCCTCGTCGGCGAGGAACCGGACGCCGGCCATCCCGAGACCGCCGGCGACGAGCAGCAGGTGCCGGGACCGCGAGTCCACCTCGAACGGGCGACCGAGCGGGCCGAGCATGTCGACCCCGTCGCCGGCCCGGAGCCGGGTGAACCACTCGGTCCCGCGCCCGATCGTCCGGAAGTGGATCGTGATCGTGCCGCTGACCGGATCGGCGGTGTTGATCGAGAAGGGCCGCCGAAGGACGAGACCCGAGAGGTCGCCGGTCCGAACGTGGACGAACTGCCCGGCCCGGGAGCCGGCGGCGAGCTCAGGCGCGTGGAACGACTGGAGCCACTGACCCGGGAGGATCTCCCGGCTGTCGATCAGCTCGGTCCGGACGAGCCGCATCGTCACCGGCGGGCGTCGTCCTCCCCGCTCGTCCCGTGCTCGTCGTCGTCCTCGCCGTCGTCGTCATCTCCTTCGTCGTCATCGTCGTGATCGTCGTCGTCGTCCGCCTCTCCCTCCGACGTCGCGGCGACGGCCTCGCCCGTCCCGTTCTCACCGGTCCCGTCAGTCTCGAACGCGGCCAGCTCCGGCGCGATCCCCGGGAACGCCTCGGCCAGCGCGTCGGCGAGATCGCCGAAGACGTCGGTGGGGTCGTAGTACTCGACGAGCTCCTCGGCCGTCTTCAGCGGCCGCCACTCGTTCTCCTCCTCGGTGAGGACCTCGGCCCGGAACTCGCCGGCGCGGGTGAGGGTCAGCCGCTCGTCCTCGTCGTCGTTGATGATCAGGTCGCCGATCTTGGCGACGAGGTTCTCGGACGCCTCCTCGAACTGCTCGAGGAGTCGCGACTCGCTGCGCTGGCTCCGCTCCTGGAACTCGAGGGCGAGGTCGTAGAGCCGCTGGGCGGCGAGCTCGTCGTCATCGACGTCGGGCTGCTCGGTCTGGGTGGCGGCCCAGTCGTCGGCAGCCGCGGCGTACGGATCGCCGTTGACGGAGATCGCCTCGTCGATCCCGATGCCGGCGGCCTCGAGGACGTCGCCTTCGGCGGTCGGCTCGGGCGCGAGCCCGGCGCCCTCGCGCGCAGCCTCGGCGAACGCCTGGTAGATGTCGGCCGGGTTGTACAGCTCGACGAGCTCGGACGCGCTCTCGATCACCTCGGTCTCCGACGTCCACTCGTTCGTGACGTCGTCGAGGTAGCGGGTCCGACTGCGGAACGTCAGGTCCGGAGCGATCGCGAGGTAGTCCGGATCCTCGTCGATCAGGGTCAGCCCGCCGAGCTGGTTGATCCGGTCCTTGTTCGCGGCCAGGAACTTCCGGAGCTGCTCGGTCGACTGGACGAGGAAGTCGGAGCGTTCGAGGGCGGCGTCGGCCGCGATCTCGCCGAGCAGGTCGTTGCGGCTCGTGTCCATGGCATCGCCTCCCTTCCCCTGTCCCTGCGGGGCGCCCTCGCCCGGTTCGTCGTCGGCCGAGGATCGGCCACGGAAGAAGCTCATCGGTTACTCGCGGTACTCGAGGTCCGGCCCCATCCGCTGGCGCAGGAACATCGAGTGATGACGCTGGAAGATCCACTCCCCTGCCCGGTGCCCGAGCTCCCGGATGCCTTCGTCGGCCTCGAGCTTGTCCAGTGTCGCGTAGTCAGGGAGATCGAGCAGGATGACGTTGTCGAAATCCCAGCCGTGGGCGACGTTGTACCAGCCGAGGAACTTGATCCCGTATTTCTTCTCGTAGTCGCGCAACTGGCGGGCGAAGAGCGTCCGCATGTAGAACTTGAAGAACGGGTCGCGACCGCGACGGACCGAGAAGTAGGTCGCCAGCACGGGCACGGGCTGCACTCCTCCTGCTTCGATCCGGGATGCGGCGCCGTTGGGGCGCGACCGCCGGCCTATTGTCGCACGGGCCCCTCGTCCGACGGGGGACGTCCGCCGGTGTCGTCGGCGGTGGCCGGCTCCCCGGCGACCGCCTCGGTCGGCGGGTCGTCGCGTTCGTCCTCGAGCTCGCCGACGGTCCTCGTCGCGCTCGCGAGCGGCCGTCGCCGGCTCCGCCGATCGGCGGCGACGAGCCGGAGCAGGAAGATGATCGTCTGGCCCGCGACGAGGAGCAGCGCGATCGTCGCGAACAGAAGGGCGGCGCTGACCCAGGTCGGCCAGTTCCAGGCGACGGTCAGCGGCGTCAGGAGGATGAAGACGACGAGGACGACGACCTGGAATCGGAAGCAGCCGAGGCCGGGGCCGCGCTCGGCTTCGAGGTCCTCGCCCTTGTACTGGACGGGCGGCGTGTTGATCACGAGCGGCGATGGTACCGGCAGGTCCGATGCGCCGCCGGAGTCGGGTCGCGGCGGCGTTTGCATTCGCGCCGGTGGCCCACGTCAACATGGGCACGTGCCCGGAATCGGGCGGAATCGGCGTCATTCGCGTGTCACCCACGCGCATGCGTCGTGAACGTCCGGTTTCGCCTTCGAACGTGGGCCACCCACGCAGGCGAGAAGTTCGACCGCCCCTTCAGCCGCGGCGGGCCAGCCAGTCCTGGAACCGGAACCACTCGCCGGCGAAGGGCAGGAACCACGGCCGGCCCTCGTAGGGCGCCGGGACCAGCGGGAACTTCAGGTTCGTCAGAGCGGGCGCGGGGCCGCCGCCCAGCCACGCGCCGACGGCCGCGCCCAGCGCCGTCATCAGCGCCACCCCGGTTCCGCAGCAGCCCATCGCATAGGTCACGCCGCCCTGCCGGCCGACGTGCGGCATCCGGTCGAACGTGAAGCCGACGTTCCCGCCCCACGCGTAGTCGACGCGATAGCCGGCAAGCTGGGGATGGACCTGGAGCAGGCCCTTGTGGAGGATCGCTGCCGATCGATCGACGTTCGTCGGGAGGAAGCTCGCCCGGCCGCCGAAGATCATCCGGCGGTCCTCCGACACGTGCCAGTAGTAGAGGAAGTTCTTCGTGTCGAAGAAGGCCCGTCCGCGAGGCGAGATCGTCCGTGCCAGCTCCTCGGGAAGCGGCTCGGTCGCGATGATGTAGCTCCCGATCGGGATGATCCGCCGGCGCAGCGACGGGACGACGCCGTCGGTGTAGCCGTTGGTCCCGACGACGACCTCCTTCGCCAGGATCGCGCCGCGCGAGGTCTCGACCACGAGCCGGCCGTCCGCCTGTCGCCGGATCGTCGTCGCCCGCACGCCCTCGTGGAGGTCCGCGCCGGCCAGATCCGCGGCCGTGGCGAGCCCGGCGAAGTACTTGCCGGGGTGGAGCAGACCGCTTGGCGGGAAGACGAGGCCGCCGTGGTAGAAGGTCGACCCGATCTCGGTCGCCAGGTCGGCCTTCGGCACGAACGTCGTCTCGATCCCGAAGCGGCGGAGCGTCTCGACGGACGCCTGGAGCTCGTCCGCGTGCGCCGGCGACCAGGCGAGGTCGAGATAGCCGCACTCCCGGAACTCGCAGTCGATCGCCTCGTCGGCGATCAGGCGCTTGACGAGGTCGTAGGCGTCGAGCGTCTCGCGGAACAGCGCCCGACCCGTCTCCTCGCCGTAGCGGTCGACCAGCTCCTGCGGGCCCCACTTGTAGCCTGGGTGGACGATCCCGCCGTTCCGGGTCGAGCCGCCGAAGCCGAGCCCCTCGGCCTCGATCAGCGTGACGGCCGCGCCGCTCCGGGCGAGGATCCGGGCCGCGTTGATCCCGGTGTAGCCACCACCGATGACCACGACGTCCGCGGTATCCGGGAGCGGCCGCTCGCGACGCGACGGCAGGGCCGGCATCGTGGCGTGCCAGTACGGCCGCCGCTCGTAGTCGCCGTTGAGCCCGGACGCGGTCCGGCGGGTGGACGTCGACATCGGGCCGAGCCTAGCGGAGCGCTCCGGGCGCCGCGGGCCGGTTGCGAGACCCGACCGGTCAGGCCTCGGGGTCCGACGCCTCGAAGGCGACCCGCCCGCCGGCGATCGTCAGGAGGACCGTGCCGCGGAGCTCGTGCCCGAGGAGCGGGGTGTTCTTGCCGCGCGACGCCAGCGCGTCATCGGTCACCGTCCAGCCTGCCGATCGATCGAACACGACGAGGTCGGCCGGCGAGCCCTCGACGAGGCCCGGCACGATCCCGGCGCGCGGGCCCAGGATGCCGGCCGGGGCGGCCGTCAGCAGCTGGATCGCCCGCTCGAGCGGGACGAGACCCGCGTCGACCATCGCGAGGACGACGCCCAGCGCCGTCTCGAGCCCGCTGATGCCGTTCGCCGCCAGTCCGAACTCCACGTCCTTGTCCACGCTCGCGTGCGGCGCATGGTCGGTAGCGATCGCGTCGACCGTCCCGTCCACGAGCGCCGCCCGGCAAGCCGCCGCGTCGTCGACCGAGCGAAGGGGCGGGTTCACCCGGAGGGACGTGGCGTAGGGCGCTGCGGTGCGCGCCG
>DATBGP010000222.1:0-1868 GCA_036557925.1 Candidatus Limnocylindrales bacterium
AGATGTGGACCGGGATGACGCCCCGCGACCGCTGGTCGTCGTCGGGCACGCCGACCGTGATGTCGCGGATGATCCGGCCGTTCTCGAGGTTCTTCTGGGCGACGTTCTTCAGGCAGCCGTGCAGCCCGCCGGGCTGGTCGCCGACGAGGCAGAGATCGAGGCCGGTGTCCTCATCGACATGGAACTCCCGGAACGGGTAGCCGAAGGCGTTGAGCACCGCACGGGCGGCGTCCTCGTGGCCGTCGTCCGGGACGATGACGAGCTCGCCGCCGAATTCGACGTCACTTCCGCCGACGGCCGCGAGGTTCACGCCGGCCTCCGCCAGGCGTCGGAGCAGCAGCTCGACGTCCGGTGGTGAGGCGACGGGCTTGGCGCGCATCTGGAGGTGCATGGCGCGGCTCCCTCTCCATCGCGCTTCCGGCGGATCGCCGGCTCAGCGCGAGGCGAGGATCGTACGCGCGAACCGTCGCCCGTCCATCGTGCCCCCCGGACGATGAACGAACGACGGCTGCGCCGGGTGGATCTGCGGATCGATCGCGGCTTCAGGCGTCCGCGGCGGCGGTCGGTCGGCCACCGGCGAGCGGGCTCCCGAAGAGCCGGTTGCGAAGCCGTTCGCCGAGGCGCGCGATGTCGATCGAGCGCGGGCGATCGGCCGAGGCCGCGCGGACCAGGCGATGGCGAGCGGCTTCCTCGTGCAGCTCCTGGATGCGGATCCTGGCGAGCTCCTGGGTGGTGATGGGATGCATCTGACGGCTCTGCCTTTCGGCTCGTGTCCTCTGGTCGACTTCCTCGTTCGACGTGATGCGATCCTCGTCCCGGAGCCGGGCGGCGCCATCGGGCGGTCGGCCCGTTCGCGGCGCCTGCCTGCCTCAATCTCGTGCGGGCCCGCTCCAGGGATGCCTTACGGCGGTCCGCCGGGCCGCCGGATTCCCGCCACGTGAACACCTGCACGAGCTGCGACTTGCAGGTCGGGTTAGGGTGAGCGGATGGACGAGGGCGAGCAGACCAGCCAGCCGAAGCCGATGACGAAGCCGAAGCCGAAGCGCCGGCGATCGGCGGCCCAGGCGATCGGCGGCGTCCTCGCGGGGATCGATGCACAGGTCTTCCGGGCGTCGAAGCCGCCGGCCGAGCTCGTGGAGCAGGCCCAGCCGGTCCGCGGCATCGCGGGCCGAGACGGCTCCTTCCTCTCGATCGAGATCCCCATGGACACGCCCGAGAACCGCGACGACGCCTGACCCGACGCTGGCGAGGCGCACCGCGTTCGGTTAGGCTTGGCTCAATTCCGACCAGTTCACTCGGAGATCCGTCTCGGCCATGCCCGCCGATGCCCCCGTCTCGACCGTCACGCCCGGCCTCGGGGCCCTGCGCCCGGCACCGGCCGGCCTGCCCGAGGCCGACCTCGCGCCGCCGGTCGTCGCCGAGTCGCACGATCCCTTCACCGCGCTCCGCGTGATCGCCCTGCTCGCCCGGATCGAGCGCGACCGGCCGATCCGCCTCGCGGACATCGCGGATCGCCTGAACGCGACCCACCTCGACTGGATCTTCCCACCGGAGGTCGTCGCAGACGTCGCGGTCGCCCTCCAGGCGAACTGGCTGGCCGACTATCGGAACGGCTCGGGCATCGAGCTCGAGGACGGGCCGTACGGCCCGACGATCCGGATCGAGGACTCGAGCCGGGTCGACCCGTGGATCGTCCGCCAGGCGGAGCGACAGCACGACGCCTGCCGCGAGCGGCTGCTCGCGTTCAGCCGGCTCGATCGCGCCGATGGGGAGGGGTAGCCCGATGTGCGCGTGTCCGGAGCGGGCTCGATCCGCCTGATCGTCGCCCGCGACCCCGAAATGAAGGGTCGACCGCCGTCCGAATGCCC
>DATBGP010000223.1:0-7882 GCA_036557925.1 Candidatus Limnocylindrales bacterium
CCTGCGCGGCGAGGACTACCTGCTGGAGCGCCGCCTGCTCCGTCGGAAGTCGACCGGCGAGCTGATCGACGAGGCGTTCCTCCGGTTCTCCTTCCCGACCTGGTGGCACTACGACGTCCTGCGCGGGCTCGATCACCTCCGCGCCGCCGGCCACGACCCTCGAGACGACCGTCTTTCCGAGGCTCTCCAGCTGGTCGAGCGCAAGCGTGACGGGGACGGCCGCTGGCCGCTCGAGCATGTCTGGGACGGGGAGTCCGCCTTCGAGATGGAGCGGCCAGGCGAGCCGAGCCGCTGGATCACGCTCATCGCGCTGCGCGTCCTCGGCTGGTCCGGAGCGGCCTAGTCGGCCGCTCCCGGCTTCCGCCAGTCATCCGGCTCCCGCACCGGCGGGAGGTTGAGCAGGGCCGCTGCCGCCTCGTTCTTGCGGCGGCTCCCGAGCCCCGGCGTGACCGCCTTCAGGTTCGGCAACCCGGCGAGCGGCGCGAGGTCCTCCGGCTGGAGGTGGCGCATGTCGATCAACGCCAGGCCCTCGAGCGCGGGCGCCGTCGCAAGGGGTCGCAGGTCGCGAAGGCCCTTCATCGTCTCGAGGTGGATGCGACGCAGCGACGTCGACCGGCCGAGATCCGGCAGCGACGTCACCTGGGGAAGGGCCTGGAGGAACAGCGACCGGAGAGACGGGATCTCGCCGACGGCCGAGACGTCCGTCAGGCCGCGGATCATCCACAGCTCCAGGTACCAGAGCTCCCCGACGCGCGGCAGGAGCCGGAGGTCGCGGGTGCCGCCGAGCTTCAGGTCGAAGGAGCGGAGGCGCTCCAGCGGCAGGAGGAGCGAGAGGTCCGGCATCGTGATCGACCGGAGCGTCAGGTCGTCCAGCGCCCGAAGGCCGGAGATCACCTCCAGGTGCTTCGTCTGGCCCTCGAGGAAGAGCCAACGGAGCTCGCCGAAGCGCGCCAGGACGCCGAGGTCGAGCCTGGCCTTCGTCGCGCCGATGCCGAGCTCCTCGAGGTCGTCGGGCAGGTGGCGCAGGCCGTCGAGCGACGCGAGCCACTCCCAGAGCGCATCCGCACTGAACCGTCGGAGCGTCGGGAAGAACCGCAGGAACTCGAGATCGGTGATCGAGCGGTCGTACGAGCCGTAGGCCCGCAGCGTCATCTCCGGGTACTGGCGGAACCACTCGCCGAGGAGCCGGAAGTCGTCGTCCGTCAGCCGGCTGCTGAACTGGACCGTGCCGCGGCCGGTGAGGGCCGGCCGGAGCATCTCGCCGGTCAGCGGCGACGAGACCTGGCGGAAGTCATGTGTCGGCGGCGGGTCGCCGGCGATGAATCGCCGCTCGGCGCGGGCGACCGCGTAGCCATCGCCCCAGTAGGTGTCGACCGTCGCGGGCGGCTCGATCCCGTCGGCCTCCAGCGGCCGTTCGCCGAGGATCGCGCCACCGCCGAACGAGATCAGGCGAACGTGGGCGTTCCCGACCGCGAGAACAGCGGCGCCGGCGATCGACTCGGCCGTCGGGGGCGCGTCGCCGACCCAATCGAGGACCGCGCCGATGAACCGCGTCCGCGTGTTCGGCCGGTCGCCGCCGGCCCGAAGGATCCGCCCACAGCCGAACCGACCGTCGCTCAGCGGGATCGACCAGAGCTGGCCGGCCCGCAGGTGCGCGGTCGTCTTGGGGATCAGCGGTTCGGGCGTCACGTGGGGCACATCAGGACTCGCGGGCCGAGAATACGGCGCTGATGGCACCACGCGTCGGCGTCGCGAGGCTGAAGGTCGAGTCGCCCGATGGCGTCTTCACGATCGATCGCGAGGAGTTCCCGGAGTTCGCCTCGTTCGAACGGCGCGGGATCCACGTCCAGTCCGACCGAGTCCGGCTGGCACGCCCCGACGCCGGCTACGTCGAGGCGGCGCTGACCGCCCTCGCCGAGGCGTGCCTCGAGCTGGACATCCCCGAGGCCGAGATCGTCTTCCTCGACACAGTCGTCCAGCCGCCGGCGTGGGGCCTCCGCTATGGGTTCAAGGGCTCGTTCACCACCGATCACCCGACGTGGATCTGGATCTTCGCCAACTGGACCACGCTCGACGAGCTCCGCGCGGTCGTCCGCCACGAGGCCGCCCATCTCGCCTTCGCCCGCACCCACAGCGCCGAGGAGTCCGCCGGTCACGAGGGGCCGTCGGAGGACTTTGCCCGGGCGTTCGAGACCGCCCGTTGAAGCGCTCCGTCAGACGCGGGCGAGGAAGGCGAGGACGCGCGTCATGAGCAGCGTGGCCGCCTCCGGGTCGTAGGAGGGGAGCGAGCTGTCCGCGAAGTAGTGCTGGTCGCTGGGGTACAGGAACAGCTCGGCGTCCGGGACCGTGGCGGCGATCTCGCGGGCGGCGTCGATATCGCCCTCGCCGGCAAAGATCGGGTCCTGCTCAGCGCCGTGGATCTGCACGGGCACGCCCTCCGGCCACGGCCCGAAGGCCCAGTCCCCGGTGATCGGGATGCACGAGTAGAAGAGGAGCGCCCCGCGGGCGCCGGGGCGGGTCTGCGCGAGCTCCTGGGCGATCGTCTCGCCGAACGACATCCCGGCGTAGACGAGCTCCTCCGGTAGGTCGTCCGCGGTTCGCACGCCGCGCGCGCGAAGGGCATCGAAGCCCTCGCCGTTGATGAACGCCATGCCCTCGTCGATCGACCCGAACCTCCGACCGTCGAACAGGTCCGGCACGTGGACGGTGTGCCCGGCGCCACGCAGCTCGTCGGCGAACGCGGTCACGCCGGGCGTCACGCCCTGGGCGTGGTGGAAGAGCAGGACCTCGGCCATGCCGACCTCCTTGGTCTCGCGGTGGTCAGGCGACTGACCGTACCCGATCGCGGCGGATCGAGCGGCGCAGTGCCACTTGACAAGGATAGATAACGATATATCGTGATAGTCATCATATCGATCGCTCGGCGCACAGCCGAGCTCCACGAAAGGAACCAACCATGACGCAACGACGACGAGATCGTCACCCGGGAGGCGAACCCTCCCGCGACGCACCCTGGGAGGCCTGGGCGCACGGCGACCCACGGCACCGTCGGGGCCATCCGGACCCGCGAGCCGGCTGGCTCCGCGGAGCACGACCCGGCTTCGGGCCGTTTCCGGCGGGCCGGGCTCGGCGGGGAGACGTCCAGACCGCCGTCCTCCGGCTGCTCGCCGAATCGCCGATGCACGGCTACCAGATCATCCAGGAGCTGGCCGATCGCAGCGGCGGGATGTGGAACCCCGGGCCCGGCTCGGTCTACCCGACCCTCCAGGCGATGGAGGACCAGGACCTCGTGACCAGCGAGCTCGCCGGCACGAAGCGCGTCTACTCCCTCACCGAGCAGGGCCGCAAGGCCGCCGAGGCGGGGCAGGGGACCGCCCGAACGCCCTGGGACGACATGGCAAGGTCCTCCGGTCCGCGACTCGACCTCCGGCAGGCGATGCAGGGGCTGTTCGGAGCGGCCGCGCAGATCGAGCGGACCGGGAGCGACGAGCAGATCGCCAAGGCGACCGAACAGCTCGACCAGGCTCGGAAGGCCATCTACCTCCTCCTCGCCGAGTAGGACCCACCCCAACCTGCAACCAGCGGATCACTTCTCCATGAACCTCAAGCCCATCTCCCGGCAGCTCCCCCTGCTGGTCATCCTCGCGATCAGCTTCCTCGGGACCGTCGGGATGACGATCGTGTTTCCCGTCCTTCCGTTCCTTCTCCGGCCGTACGTCGCGAACGACGGCGACCTCGCCCTCTGGGTCGGGATCATCGAGGCGGTCTACGCCGCCTGCGCGCTGCTGTCCGCCCCGATCCTCGGCTCCTTGTCCGACCGTCTCGGTCGCAAGCCCGTCCTGGTCGTGAGCCTGATCGGCTCGACGATCGGCTGGGTCCTGTTCGGGATCGGCGGGGCGCTGGGCGTGTTCCTGGTGGCCCGCGTGATCGATGGATTCACCGCCGGGGACATGTCCGTGAGCTTTGCCTACCTCGCCGACATCACCGAGCCCGAAGACCGAGCGAAGCGGTTCGGGCTGGCCGGCGCCGTGGGCGGCGTTGGCACGTTGATCGGCCCTGCTCTCGGAGGACTCCTGAGCCCGATCAACCTTGCGCTTCCGGTGTTCGTCGCCGCCGCCCTCACCGCGGTGACCGCGGTGCTCGCGCTCGTCGTCCTGCCCGAGAGCCTCGACCCGGCACGTCGATCGAGCGGCGTCGCCCTCGGCGACCTGAACCCGTTCCGGCCGCTGGTCGGCGTCGTTCGTCGCGTGGAGCTGCGCCCGCTGTTCATCGCCCTGGCCCTGCTCGGCGTGACGATGGGCGTGGTCGCCAGCAACGTCTCCGTGCTGGCGCTGGACGCCGTGGCCTGGGGCCCGGTCCAGATCGGCCTGCTGCTGTCGGGCGTCGGCGTCGTGGACATCGTCGTCCAGGGCGTCCTGCTCGGCGTGTTCCTGAAGGTCGCCGGCGAGCGGGGAGTGGTGCTCGCGGGTTTTGCCGGCATCGGCGTGGCGACGGGGCTGATGGGCCTCGTCGGGTCGTTGGTTCCGTCGGCGCTGCTCCTGGTCACGGCCGGGTTGTTGTTCGCGATGACCGAGGGCGCCACGACCGCGACCCTCAACGGCCTGCTGTCGCGGAGCGTGAGCGATGACGAGCAGGGATGGCTGGCGGGCGGGATGTCGGCGATCGGCTCGGCGACGCAGCTGGTCGTGCCGATCCTCGCGGGCTTCCTCTACGCGCAGGTGGCCCCCAGTGCGCCATACGCGCTGGCAACCGGCGCCGCCGTGGCGGCGATCGCGATCCTGGCATGGCGTCTGCCTGCCCCTGCACGGGACGCACGCCCGATCGAACCTGCGCCGACCACCGAACCCGCCTGACCGGGGCTGGGCGGCGTATCGTCGCGGCGTGGCGGACTTCGACGAACGACCCCGGATCGATCGCGTCGTCGTCTGCCTGCCCGACGTCCCGGCGCGGGTCCACGTCGGCGAGCTGCCGGCGAACGTGGACCTCCGGCTCGTCCCGCCGGAGCCGGACCCGGTCCCGGATCTCGCAGACGTGGACTTCATCGTCCCCGGGGATCGGAGCCGCCGCGCCTTGCTCGACCTGCTGGACGCGGGAGGCGGCCGGCTCCGCGTGATCCAGACGACCAGCGCCGGGGTCGACTGGCTCATCGGGCGCGTCCCGGCGCACGTCATGGTCTGCAACGCCCGAGGCGTGTACGACGCGCCGCTCGCGGAATGGGTGGTCGGCGCGATCCTCGCGATGGAGCGCGGCCTCGTGGTCTCGCGCGACGCGCAGGCCCGCCACGACTGGACGACGCTTGAGCCCGGCGAGCTGCTCGGCCGGCGGATCGTCATCCTCGGCCTCGGGTCGATCGGGTCGGCGATCGCGGATCGGCTCCGCCCGTTCGGCGTCGAGATCGTGGGCGTGGGTCGAACCGCGCGCGACGGCGTCCACGGCCTGGCCGACCTCGATCAGGTCCTCCCGGACGCGGAGATCCTCGTGAACATGCTCCCGCTGACGACCGAGACCCGTGGCCTGCTGGATGGGCGGCGGCTGGGCCTCCTGCCGGACGGCGCGCTCGTCGTGAATGCGGGCCGCGGCCGGACGATCGTGACCGACGCGCTCGTGACCGAGCTGGCCGCGGGTCGGCTCCGGGCGGCGCTCGACGTGACCGATCCGGAGCCGCTCCCGGCCGATCACCCGCTCTGGGACCTGCCCAACGTCCTGATCACGCCGCACATGGCCGGCGACTCACCCTCCAGCACGATCCGCTCGGTCGAGCTCGCCGGCGACCAGGTCCGCCGGTTCGCGGCCGGCGAGCCGCTGGTCAACGAGGTCGCGCGCTACCTGCTCGATTGAGCGAGTGCGTACCCTGTGGCCATGGCACACGTGATCGACTACATCGAGTTCGCGGTCGACGACCTCGAGCAGGCGAAGTCCTTCTACGGCAACGCGCTGGGCTGGACGTTCAACGACTACGGGGGTGAGTACGCCGGGATCCAGGACCCGCGGACCGGTGGCGAGTTCGGCGGGCTGAACCCGACCCCGGCGGCCTCCCGCGGCGATGGCGTCCGGGTGCTCGTGCGCACGGACGACGTCGATGCCGCCCTCGCGAGCGTGCTGGGCGCCGGAGGGAGCATCCACGAGGAGCTGTACGACTACCCGGGCGGCCGGCGGTTCTTCTTCGCCGACCCGTTCGGCAACATCGTCGGGGTCTACCAGCCCAGCGAGTAGGGTCAGTCCGACTTCGGGGCGCTCGCCTTGCGCACCTTGAACCGGAGGTGAACCGCGCGCCGGCCCTGGACGACCTGCGGGTCCTCCAGCATCAGGTGGCCATCGTCCAGCCGTCCGAAGTAGCTCTTGCCCTCGCCGAAGAGCACCGGCACGAGGCTGACCGCGACCTCGTCGACCAGGCCCAGGTTCAGTGCCTGCTGGATGACGTTGGCGCTCGCGATCGTCACGTCGGCGTCGCCCGCAAGCTCCCTCGCCGTCGCAACGGCCTCGTCGACGTCGCCGACAAACGTCGTTCGGGGCCACTTCTCGGAAGCATCGGCGGGCGGATCGTGGGTGACCACGACGACCTTCGCGCCGGTCGGGTGATGGTCGCTCCAGCCGCTCGCGATGTCGAACAGCCGGCGACCCGCCACGAGCGCTCCGGCGGTGCCCAGCAGGTCTCCGAGGACATCGGCGCTTGCCTCATCCACGTGGAACTCGCCGAGCTCCTCGTTGGCGTGCTCCACTTCGACCGCGCCGGCCTGGTACCAGTCGAAGAGCTCGCCGACCTGGTCGTCGGGATCGGCGATGAAGCCGTCCAGGGACATCGTCATGTGCGTGATCACCTTGGCCATGGGTTCGCCTCCCGCGGGTGCGTAATCCGATCGAGCAGCCAGTCGAAGGCCACGGCGGTCCCGTCCAGGACGGACACGTGCCCGTCGCGTGGGCGCAGCCACAGCTCCGCCGTCGGGATCTGCCTGAGCAGCGACTCCGCGTGCGGGGCCGGGATCATCCGATCGGCGCCGCCCTGGACGAGCAGGACGGGGGAGGGGATCGCCCCGAGATCGACGTCCCAGGGCCTGGCGAACGCGACGTCGTCGTCGATCAGGCCGTCCGGCCCGGCCGAATCCGCGCGGCCGGCGTCCTGGCCGACCGCGGCCCAGGGGCCGCCCAGCGCCGCCCAGTCGGTCGGGGTGAAGACCGTCTCATCGAACTGCTCGGTCTCGGCGTAGCGGGCGCGAGCCTCGCGACCCGCCCGCGCCGCCTGCAGCGCCTCCGGCACGGCCATCCCGGCGAACCAGTCGAAGGCGTCGGTGTACGGCGCCGGACTGGCCAACGTGGCGGTCGCGATGACGCGATCGCCGAGCCCGCTCGCGCACGCGAGTGCGTGAGGTCCGCCGCCGGACGCGCCCATGCCGGCGAAGCGGTCGATCCCGAGCGCGTCGGCGATGGCCGCAACGTCCGACGCCGCCGAGGCGACGGAGCGGCCGACGTCCGGGCTCGAGCCGCCGTAGCTTGGCCGCGCATACGTCACGAGCCGGATCGAGCGATCGGCCGCCAGGGACAGCAGCGGCTCGTAGAGGACCCCGGTGTGCGGCGAGCCGTGGTGCCAGACCACCGTCAGCCGAGCCCCACCGTCGGGCGCGCCGGCGTCGTACGCGACGAGCGAACGCCCGTCGGGCAGGTGGATCTCGTGTCTCGTCGCGGAGTCGCCGGCCGCGGCAGGCGTCACTCGCCCACCCGGGCGAACGTGGCCCGGCCCTTCGGCCGGAACGTCTGAAGCATCACGCCCGACGGCAGCGCCCGCGACTCGACCAGCTCCAGGTCGTGCGACTGGCCGTGCTCCGGGAACAGCCGCAGCCCGTCGCCGACGATCACCGGGTAGATCCGCAGGTTCAGCTCGTCGACG
>DATBGP010000224.1:0-6083 GCA_036557925.1 Candidatus Limnocylindrales bacterium
GCCGACGCCGAGCCGGAGACGGTCGCAGCCGAGCCGGAGGCTGCCGCCGAGCCGGAGGCTGCCGCCGAGCCGGAGGCTGCCGCCGAACCGGAGGCTGTCGTTGCCGAGCCCGACAGCGACGCGCCCGCCGCCGCCGACGCGAAGGAGCCCGTGAGGGCGGAGGCAACCAGAGCCGCAGACGCGGCTCCGCCGGAAGCGGAAGCCGCCCCCGAGCCGGAGGCCGTCGTCACGGAGCCCGAGCCCGAGACGGCCGCTCCCGCCGAGCCGGAGGCCGTCGTCGCGGACGCCGACCCCGAGACGCCCGCCGCCGACACCGCGCCCGCTGAGGCCGAGGCGTCCGAGCCGGAAGCCGCCGCCGAGCCCGAGATGGCTCCTGCGGAGTCCGAGGCCGCCGAGCCCGAGGCCGCCGCCGCCGAGCCCGACGCCGCCGCAGCCGCCGAGCCCGAGCCCGCGGAAGGCGAGGCCAGCGAGGCGTCGACCGACGAGGCGCCCGCGAAGGGCTGATCCACTCGCCAACGCAGACGGCCCGCCGGACCCCGGCGGGCCGTTTCGATTCCTTATCGATTTCCAGCGGTCGAATCCGTGAACGAATCCGCGCTCGATGACGAATCATGGGACGAGTCCGGTCCGGGTCCGGAACCCCACCTGACCACCCAGCAGGGCATGGCTCCTTCGGCTGGTTGTGGGGCGATGGCTCCGTGCTAGCATGGCCAGAAGCGTCCTCCCGGACGCTCGCAGGGAAACAGACGTTCGACTCGATGGACCGCTTCGACAAGTTCACGGATCGCGCGCGCAAGGTCCTCACCCTGGCGCAGGACGAAGCGCAGCGGTTCAACCACAACTACATCGGCACCGAGCACCTGCTGCTCGGCCTCGTCCGCGAGGGCGAGGGCGTCGCCGCGCGGGTCCTCGAGAACATGAACGTCGAGCTCGCCAAGGTCCGGACCGCCGTCGAGTTCATCATCGGGCGGGGCGATCGGCCGGTCGTCGGCGAGGTCGGCCTGACGCCGCGGGCCAAGCGAGTCATCGAGCTCGCGATCGACGAGGCCCGCCGGCTCGGCCACAACTACATCGGCACGGAGCACCTGCTGCTCGGACTGGTCCGCGAGGGCGAGGGCATCGCCGCGGGCGTCCTGGAGTCGCTGGGCGTGAACCTCGACAAGGTCCGCCACGAGGTGATTCGCGTCCTGTCGCAGAGCTCGTCGGCCGGCCCGGCCCAGGAGACGAAGCGCGCGAGCAAGACCCCGACGGTCGACCAGCTCGGCATCAACCTCACGGAGCTGGCCCGGTCCGGCAAGCTCGATCCGGTCATCGGCCGGGAGAAGGAGATCGAGCGGGTCATCCAGATCCTGTCGCGGCGCCAGAAGAACAACCCGGCGCTGATCGGCGAGCCGGGCGTCGGCAAGACCGCGATCGCCGAGGGCCTCGCCCACCGGATCATCAACGGGGACGTCCCCGAGACGCTGCTGAACAAGCGCGTCCTGACGCTCGACATCGGATCGCTGGTCGCCGGCACGAAGTACCGCGGCGAGTTCGAGGAGCGGCTGAAGAAGATCATCGAGGAGCTGCGGAACACGAACGACGCGGTCCTCTTCATCGACGAGCTGCACACGCTCGTCGGGGCGGGCGCCGCCGAGGGCGCGATCGACGCGGCGAACATCCTCAAGCCGCCGCTGTCGCGCGGCGAGCTCCAGTGCATCGGCGCGACCACGCTGGACGAGTACCGCAAGTACATCGAGCGCGACGCGGCGCTCGAGCGGCGCTTCCAGCCGGTGATGGTCGAGGAGCCCACGCTCGAGCAGACCGTGGACATCCTCATGGGGATCCGCGAGCGCTACGAGCAGCACCACAAGGTCGCGATCACGGACGAGGCGGTGAAGGCCGCCGCGGACCTCTCGAGCCGCTACATCACGGACCGCCATCTCCCGGACAAGGCGATCGACCTGATCGACGAGGCCGCCTCACGCGTCCGGCTCCGCCACGCGTCGGCGCCGCCCGCGCTCCGCGAGGCCCAGAAGGAGCTGGATCGCGTCACGAAGGAGAAGGACGCGGCGATCAACAACCAGGAGTACGAGGAAGCCGCCCGCCTCCGCGAGGCCGAGGCGACCGCCCGGGAGACCGTCGAGAAGCTCCGCGCCGACTGGCAGTCGCAGGTCTCCAGCGACCAGCCCACCGTCGACGAGGAGGAGATCGCGCAGGTCGTGGCGATGTGGACCGGCATCCCGGTGACGCGGATCGCGGCCGAGGAGTCCGAACGGCTGCTCCACATGGAGGAGGCGCTCCACAACCGGGTCATCGGCCAGCAGGAGGCGATCGAGGTCATCTCGAAGGCGGTCCGCCGCGCGCGCGCCGGCCTGAAGGACCCGAAGCGGCCGATCGGCTCGTTCATCTTCCTCGGCCCCACGGGCGTCGGGAAGACGGAGCTGGCAAAGGCGCTCGCCGAGTTCATGTTCGGCAGCGAGGATGCGCTCATCAAGATCGACATGAGCGAGTTCATGGAGCGCCACAACGTCTCGCGGCTGGTCGGTGCCCCTCCGGGCTATGTCGGCTTCGACGAGGGCGGTCAGCTGACCGAGGCGGTCCGGCGGAAGAGCTACGCGGTCGTCCTCCTCGACGAGGTCGAGAAGGCCCATCCGGAGGTGTTCAACATCCTCCTCCAGATCCTCGAGGACGGGCACCTGTCGGACGCCAAGGGCCGCCGGGTCGACTTCCGGAACTGCATCATCATCATGACCTCGAACCTCGGGGCCAAGCAGCTCCAGACGAACTCCACGCTCGGCTTCCGGAACCGGGGCGAGAGCGCCGAGACGCAGGCCGAGGCCTCCTACGAGGTCATGAAGGAGAAGGTCGCGGCCGAGCTGAAGAACAACTTCCGCCCGGAGTTCCTCAACCGGATCGATGCGACGGTCGTGTTCCGCTCGCTGACGGTCGAGGAGATCACGCTGATCGTCGACCTGATGCTCGCCCGGGTGCGCGACCAGCTGCGGGCGCAGGACATGAGCCTCGAGGTCACCCAGGCCGCCAAGGAGCACATCATCAAGCTCGGCTACGACGTCGCCTACGGCGCGCGTCCGCTGCGCCGGGTGATCCAGAACATGATCGAGGACGTCCTCGCCGAGCACCTCCTGCTGGGCAAGTACGAGCCGGGCACGACGATCGTGGTCGACCGCGACCCGGAAGCCGGCCTCGACATCCACGCCGCCGAGCCGCTGCCGGTCGAGGTCTGACCGCCGCCCGGCCCGGGTGGCGACCGGGATGAGCAAGTCCTCGAACCGCGTCCAGACGCGCTACGTCTGCCAGTCCTGCGGCGAATCCTTCCTCCGCTGGGAGGGGCAGTGCCGTGCCTGCCAGGCGTGGAACAGCCTCGTCGAGACGGCGGTCCGGGCCGAGCCGCGGCCGTCCCGCACGGCGGTGGGCCCCGGGTTCGGTGGACCGGTCGCGGCCACGCGGCTCGCGGACGTGGGCCGCGACGACCATCGCCGGCTCGAGATCGGGATCCCGGAGCTGGATCGCGTCCTCGGGGGCGGGCTGGTGCCCGGCTCCGTGGTGCTCGTCGGGGGCGAGCCGGGGATCGGCAAGTCCACGCTCCTGCTCCAGGCCGCGGCCGGCGTCACGGGCACCGTCGGCGCGGAAGGGGTCGTCTACGCGACCGGCGAGGAGTCCGCAGCCCAGGTCCGCCTTCGGGCCGAACGGCTCGGCCTGCTCGACGGCGCCGCGGCCGGGGTCCGGATCGCCGCCGAGTCGTCGATCGACCGGATCGCGGATCTGGCGCTCGAAGCGCCCGTCCCGGCGCTGCTCGTCGTGGACTCGATCCAGACCGCGACCGTCGACGAGCTCGACGGACCCGCCGGGAGCGTCGGCCAGGTGCGGGCGGCGGCGCTCCGCCTGATGGAGATCGCCAAGCCGAACGGCATCGCGGTCGTGCTCGTCGGCCACGTCACGAAGGACGGATCGATCGCGGGACCGAAGACCCTCGAGCATCTCGTCGACGCCGTGCTCACGATCGAAGGCGAACGGTTCGCCGCGGTCCGGCTCCTGCGAGCGACGAAGAACCGGTTCGGCTCGACGGACGAGGTCGGCGTGTTCGAGATGGGCGAGGCCGGGCTGCGCGAGGTCGCGGACCCGGCGCGCGCCTTCCTCTCCGAGCACGACGGCCACGCGCCCGGCAGCGTCGTCGCGCCGACCCTCGAGGGGTCGCGGCCCCTGCTCGTCGAGGTCCAGGCGCTGGTCGCGGCCGGCCCGGGCGGGACGCCGAGACGCACGACCAGCGGCGTCGACGCCAATCGGGTGGCGCTCCTCGTGGCGGTCCTCGGCCGGCGCGCCGGCATCGGCCTCGCGAACCACGACGTCTACGTCAACCTCGCCGGGGGTCTCGCGGTCGACGAGCCGGGGCTCGACCTGCCGCTCGCCCTGGCGCTCGCCTCGTCGCTCCGCGATCGGCCGATCGGGCCGGGGACGGTCGCGATCGGCGAGGTGGGCCTGCTCGGCGAGCTGCGGTCGGTGGCCGGCGTCGAGCGGCGCCTGCGCGAGGCTGCCCGGCTCGGCTACGCCCGGGCCATCGTGCCACGCCAGTCCGGCGGCGCCGCGGCGCCGGACGTCCCGGGCCTCGAGGTGATCGCCGTCGGCGGCCTGCGCGAGGCGATCGAGGCCGCCCTGAGCGGCGGTCCGGAGCGCTCCGGACGCGTGGCAGTGGGGTCGGCCCGATGCTAAGGTACGGCGGCTCCGGCGTGAACGAGGGCGACGGGCCTCGACGCCTCGAGAGGGACGACGCGAGGGCCACGTGATCCGGAACATCCGACTCCTTGGCGCTGCGCTCGGCGGGCTCGTCGGGCTGGGGCTGGCGGCGTCGGCCCATCTCTTCGAGCAGACGACGGCCCCCGGCTGGCTGCTGCTCGCGTGGGTCATCGCCTGGGTCGTCGTCGGCTTCGCGATCCTGCCGTACCTCACCGTCGTGCCAGCCATCTGGCTGATCCGCCAGATCGAGCAGCTCTCCACCGCCGAGTTCGTCACCGCAGTGGCCGGTCTCCTGATCGGGCTCCTGATGGGCCTCCTGCTGGGCCTGCCACTGTCGGCGTTCCCCGATCCGCTCGGGACGTGGCTGCCGCTCGGGGTGTCGCTCTTCCTGGGTCTCGGGATGCTCGGTCTGACCGTCGCGAAGCGGGAGGACCTGCTCCTCGCGGCGGAGGCGATCGGCATCGTCCGGCGGCCCGTGCCCAGCGGCGACCGCGGGCCCGCGGCCGGCGACCCCCGGATCGTCGTCGACACGAGCGCGATCATCGACGGGCGGATCGCCGAGATCGTCGAGTCCGGCTTCATCTACGGCACGCTCGTCGTCCCCAAGTTCGTCCTGGACGAGCTCCAGCACATCGCCGACAGCTCGGACACCCTCCGGCGCAACCGCGGTCGTCGGGGCCTCGAGATCCTCGCGAAGATGCAGAAGGATTCGCCGACCCCCATCGAGATCGTCGACGAGCCGCTGCCGGACATCCCCGAGGTCGACGCGAAGCTCGTCGCCCTCGCGCGCGCCCGGTCGAAGGCGATCCTCACGAACGACTACAACCTGAACCGCGTCGCCGAGCTCCAGGGCGTCCGCGTCCTGAACATCAACTCCCTCGCGAACGCGGTGAAGCCGGCCGTCCTTCCGGGTGAGGAGCTGCGGGTGCGGGTGATCCAGGAGGGCAAGGAGGTCGGCCAGGGCGTCGGGTTCCTCGACGACGGGACGATGATCGTCGTCGAGGGCGGCGTCCGCTACATCGACAAGGACCTCGACGTGTCCGTCACGCGCGTGCTCCAGACCGTGGCGGGCCGCATGATCTTCGCCCAGCCCCGGCTGGACTGAGCTCCCGGGCCGATGGGCGGCGTCGCTCCGGCGGCGGTCGCGGATGCGATCGTCGTCGCCGCCGGCTCGTCCCGGCGGATGGCGGGCCTCGACAAGCTCGACCAGGTCGTGGCCGGTCGCTCGCTGCTCGAATGGTCCGTTGGCACGATCGCCGCCGCGCCGGAGGTCGAATCGGTCGCGCTCGTCACGACCCCGGACCGGATCGACCGGATCGTGGCCGCCGGCTGGCTGCCCGAGACCGTCC
>DATBGP010000225.1:0-3376 GCA_036557925.1 Candidatus Limnocylindrales bacterium
ACCCCTTCCGGAGCCCGACGGGCAGCGGCTACCAGATCGTCCAGTCGCTCTTCGCGTTCGCGCGCGGCGGCCTGCTCGGAACCGGTCTGGGCGCGGGCCTGCCCACGGTCGACGGCAACCTGCCGATCCCTGCCGTGCACACGGACTTCCCGCTCGCCGCGCTCGGGGAGGAGCTCGGGATGGTGGGAGTCACGGCGATCCTCGGGCTGTTCCTCGTGCTCGTGGAGCGCGGGCTGCGGATCGCGGCCAGCGCCGCCGACGAGTTCCGGGCGCTCCTCGCCGCAGGCCTTGCGCTCGTGATCGGGACCCAGGCGTTCATCATCGCGGCGGGCAACCTGAAGCTCATCCCGCTGACCGGGATCACGCTCCCGTTCATCAGCTACGGCGGGTCGTCGCTGCTCGTGAACGGGATCATCATCGGATTCCTCCTGGCCCTCTCGGACCGGGGCGTCGAGCCGCCGCCTCCGCCGCGTCCGCGCGGACGGCTGGCGCGCCTCACCGGCCGGGTCAGCCGCCTCCCGTCGCCGGCTCCGGCCCGTGCGTCGATCCGACCGGCTGCCGGGCCCGACGACCCGCCGTCCTGGACGGAACGATGAGCGACGACCAGCCGATGGACCGCGACGCAGCCGTCGGCCCGGACACCGACGCCGTGCCCGTGCACGCTGCGGTCGCACCCGTCACACGGGCCGCCCCGGCGGACGTCGTGCCGGACGTGAGCGAGATGACCGCGACCGCCCGCCCGCCCCGACTCGCACCGCTCGGCCGGACGATCGGCCACGTCGGGCTGGCGCTGACGGTGGCCTTCGGGGGCCTCGCCCTCGGCGCGGGCTACTGGCAGGTAGTGCGGTCGCCGGAGCTCACGACCGATCCGGGCAACCCCCTCGTCATCGCCGCGGCCCGCAACGTCGTCCGTGGCCAGATCGTCGACCGCGACGGCAAGGTCCTCGCGTCGAACGCCCGCGACAAGGCCACGGGCCAGCCCTATCGGGTCTACAGCAGCGACGACTTCAGCGCGGTGCTCGGCTACTCCTCGCGACAGTTCGGCACCGCCGGCCTGGAGCGAGCCTTCAACGCCGAGCTCTCGGGCGTCTCGAACGGCAACCCGATCGGCGACGCCCTCCGGAAGTTCGAGCTGGACCCGTACGACCCCCAGAAGCTGACCCTCAGCCTCTCGAGCCAGCTCCAGCGGGCGGCGGTCGACGGCCTCGGATCGGATCGCGGCGCCGTCGTGATGCTCGACCCGCGGACCGGCGAGGTCCTGGCGATGGCGTCGACGCCGACCTTCGACAACGGCGCGGTCGCCAACCCCACGACCGCCGAGAAGGCCTTTTCCCAGCTCCGCGTCGACAAGAGCCAGCCGCTGCTGAACCGGGCGACCCAGGGCCTCTACGTGCCGGGATCCGTGTTCAAGATCGTGACGGCGATCGCCGGCCTCGCGTCCGGCCGGGTCCAGGCCGACACGACGTTCCCGCAGCAGCCGAAGGCCGAGAAGGATGGCCTGGTCGTCTCCGGCTTCCGGGTCCGCGAGCACGCCGGCGTACCGAGCCGGAGCTTCGACCTCGCCGCCGCGACCGAGTGGTCCTCGAACATCTGGTACGCGCTCGCCGGCCTCCGGACCGGCGGCCAGGACCTGGCCGACGTCGCGGGCCGGATGGGCTTCGGCAAGCCGCTTGCGTTCGACCTCCCGACGGTGCGGTCGCAGGTCAGCGGCGGCGGGGGCGGGCCGGGCGGATTCGCCGACGAGGTCGAGCTCGCCAACGCCGCCTACGGCCAGGCCAAGACGCTCGTGACGCCGCTCCAGATGGCCCTCGTGGCCTCGACCGTCGCGAACGGCGGGATCCTCATGCAGCCGCACCTCGTGATCGCCGAATCGGGGCGGGGCGGCACGCGGACGGTCGGGGAGCGGGAGATGGCGCGGGTCCTCAGCCCCGACGACGCGGCCGCCATCGGCAGGGCGATGCAGCGGGCGGTCGAGAGCTCGGTCGGGCGGCAGTTCACGACCGGAGCCAAGGTGCCCGGCGTGCCGACGGCGGGCAAGTCCGGCACGGCCGAGCTCGGCGGGAGCGGCGCGCCCCACTCGTGGTTCATCGGCTTCGCTCCCGTCCGGAACCCGCAGGTTGCCATCGCCGTGATCGTCGAACGGGGCGGGCGCGGCGGTGCGCGGGCGGCGCCGCTCGCGGGCGACCTGCTGCAGCGCTACTTCGAGCTGAACCCGTGACCGATTCGCCGCACGACCCCGAGCCGACGCCGGCGGAGAGCCTGCCCGCACGGGCGGCGGACCCTGCCGAGGGGGACGCCCTGCCGCCGGAGACGGGGCCGCGTCCGTGGCTCGAGCGGATCGGGCTGGCCGCGATCGCGGTGGTGATGAGCGCGCTGTTCGCGGTGGTCGCTCTGGCCGCCGGGACGGGCGGTGAGTGGATCCTGGCGGCGATGAGCGCCGTCGGCGCGGTCGTGACGATCCTCGTCGGGCTGTCGACGCTCGTCCGGGGCTGACGGTCGCGGGGCGGCGCCCGGGACGAATGAACGATCCGCCGGTTCGCGGCGTCATCGAAAGCTGGAGGCGGTGCGCCCGCCATCGGCTCGCGCGCAACGCCGACGACGCCCCGGAGACACATCGCGGCGACGCTGATCGTCCTCACGCTGGAGGGCCCGCGAACCTCAACCGGCATCGCGGCGTACTATCGATCAAATCCCCCGGCCCCTGACCGCCTTCGTCCGCCCATCCCTTCGAGGAGCCCGATGTCGAACCTTGAGCAGACCGGAGAGAAGGTCCTCGCCAACGTCGAGCGGGTGATCATCGGCAAGCACCACGAGGTCCGCCTGGCCCTCGTCGCACTGCTCTGCCGCGGCCATCTCCTGATCGAGGACGTCCCCGGCACCGGCAAGACCGTCCTCGCCAAGGCGATCGCCCGGAGCCTCGGCTGCAGCTTCCGCCGGATCCAGTTCACCCCGGACCTCCTGCCGTCCGACGTCACCGGCCTCTCGATCTACAACCAGAAGACGCAGGAGTTCGAGTTCCGGCCCGGCCCGATCATGAGCCAGGTGGTCCTCGCGGACGAGATCAACCGGGCGACGCCGAAGACCCAGTCGAGCCTCCTCGAGACGATGGAGGAGCGCCAGGCGACGATCGACGGGACGACCTACGCGATGCCCGACCCGTTCCTCGTGATCGCGACCCAGAACCCGATCGAGTACGAGGGCACGTTCGCCCTTCCGGAGGCGCAGCTCGACCGCTTCATGCTCCGGATCCGGCTCGGCTATCCCCAGCCGCTCGAGGAGGTCGTGATCCTCGACGAGCAGAAGCGCCACCACCCGCTCGACGAGCTCGAGGTGGTCTGCTCGGTCGACGAGTTGCGCGGGATGCAGGCGGCGATCC
>DATBGP010000226.1:0-8143 GCA_036557925.1 Candidatus Limnocylindrales bacterium
CCGTGGCGGTTCATCATCGAGAGGGCGACCTGGACGCGATGGTCGTTGTCCAGGTCCGCGCCGAGCATGGGGCTGCCGACCACGAGACCGGGCTCGGTCAGGGCGTAGCCCTGGGCCATCTCGTCGCGGAACGCCTGGTCCATCGCTGCATCGCTCCCGGGCACGAGGTGAGGGGTCGCGAAGCGTATCATCGCGCCCTCGGACGACCACGCCGCGGATGGCACCAAGCCAGGAAGGATCCGGATGAACATCGTGGATGTCGAGGGGATCGGCCCCGCCTACGCCGAGAAGCTGTCGTCGGCCGGCGTGGGGACCACGGAGGCGCTGCTGGAACGCGGCGGGACCGCGGCCGGGCGAAGCGCCCTCGCAGCTGCGACGGGCATCCCGGAGGCCCTCCTCCTGGAATGGGTGAACCACGTCGACCTGATGCGGATCAGCGGGGTCGATTCGGAGTACGCCGACCTGCTGGAGGCGGCCGGCGTCGACTCCTGCGCGGAGCTCGCGCAGCGGAACGCGGCCAATCTCGCCACGACCTTCCAGGAGCTCGACGCGGCCAGGCCGAACGTCGTCCGGCGGGTCCCCTCCGAGGACACCATCCGCGGCTGGATCGACGAGGCGAGCGCGCTCGCGAAGGTCGTCAGCCACTGACGACGGCCGCCCGACCCGGCGGCGGACCACTTGCAACAGACGAAGACCCGGGACGGATCGCCGTCCCGGGTCTCTTCTTGTCGAGCCGGCGGAGCCGGCCGCGAGCTCAGCCGAAGCTGTTCCCCACGAGGGTCACACCCGCCGGATGGGCGCCCATGCTGCTGTACCAGCCGCGTGAGCCCGAGTTCCGGGTGGTGATGTAGCTGAAGCGGATCCCGCTCGCCCCCGCCGACTCGTACCGGACGCCGTACTTCAGGACGCCCGTGATCGTCGCGTGGTCGAACTGGATGTTCCGCATCGTGCCGTCCCACAGGAGGATCGCCTGCTGGGTCCCGGTCACCGTGAGACGGCGGACCGTGACGGACGAGGCGTTCGGCGAGCCGGACTGCGAATGGAAGAAGTGGAACGCGGTGGCGAGGCCGCCGCGCCCGTCGACGCTGATGTCCTCGAAGACGAGGTCGTGCGGACCGGTGCCCTTCGCATCGGAGATGTAGAAGGCGTGGTCGGTCGTGCCGGAGCTGATCGACGTCGCCGAACCGCGCACGCTCGAGAGGATCCGGATGTAGCGCATCGTGATGTGATGCGCGGGGACGAGAGTCGGGTAGCCGCCGAAGACGATCGCGCCGGTATGGTTCGGCCGCCCGTTCGCGCAGTTGAACCCGTCCCAGATCTGGTAGCGGGCGCCCTGCTCGAAGCTCATGCAGCCGAACGTGCCGCCGCCACCGTCGAAGGTGACGCCGCCGCGCGTCGCCGCACGGACGAGGACCGTCCGCGTTCGACCCGCGTACTTCGACCCGATCCACAGCGAGTTGGACTGCTGGGAGCCCGACGCGCTGACCCGATACGTGCCGTTCTTCACGACGATCTGGCCGATCGAGTTGTCGGCCAGGGCCGACTTCAGGGCCGCGATCGACGCCACCGTCACCGTGCGACCGGAGGTCGTCGGCGCCGGGCTGCTGCTGACGGTCACCCGTCGGCGGACCGAAACGGCGTCGAGGGTCACGACGGAATGGCCCTTCGTCCCGACCACGACGATCTTCATCGTGTGGGCGGCCGTGGTCCACCAGCTGTACGAGAACAGGTTCTTCCGCGCGACGAACGTGCGGGAGTAGGTGCTGACCGTCTTGATGAGCTTCCCGTCGATGTAGACCCGCGCGGAGCCGCGATTGGGTCCGGTGGGTCCGATCCACGAGACGCCGACGCCGGAGAAGCGGGCGGTCACGGAGGCGCCAGCGGCCCTGGCGTACTTGGCCTTCCCGCCCAGGTACAGACGGGAGTAGGCATTCGACCACGTGCCCGTCCAGGACAGGATCGCGGAGCCTTCGGTGTACGTGGTGGCCCGGACGACGGTGGCGTCGGTGGTCACGGTGCTGGGGGTGGCCGTGACGGCTGCCGCTGCGGCTGCGGTGACTGGGGTCCGGAGCGCAACGGTGGGAGTGCCCGAATCGAGGGCGGCGGTCGGTGTGGTGACCGCTGGGCCGGCTGCGTCAGCCGGCGGGGTTGCGGCCAGCGAGGCCGCGGGGAGCGCGACGGCGGTGCCGTCGAGGGTCAGGAGCAGGGCCGAACCGAGGGCGATCCTCGCGATGGCTCGGGTTGGCCGCCGATGGGGGGACACCCTCTGGGTGCCTTTCGTCGCACGCAGCAAAACTCATGCCTCCTCTCTACCAGACGTCGCGGGGGGAAACCACGACGACGGTGGCCGTCGCCCCGACTCGCCGACACGCGCGGACGTGCGAATCCGCAGGGCCGGATGCGAGGGGGCTCCAATCTCGGCGCGCCGCTGGCTGGGGCACCAGGGCATCGCTGACCGGCGCATTATGCCCCGCTCGGTCAAAGGGGGCCAAGCCTGACGATCGAGCGGTCCCGGGATGGGCCGGATCGCATGGCCCGATCGTTCCGGCGTCGCGCTGGGCGAGACCCGGTGGCCGGCCGGGGTTCCGCGCCGGCTCGACCGAGCGGCCGGCGACACGCGGCCATCGCGGGCGCCGGCCGGTTGGACGGTCGGCCCACCGGCTGTCGATGATGGCCGCAACGACCGCGAGCCAGAACGAGAGGAGGATCCAGCCGTGCTGTCCGGTTTCCGCGCCTTCCTCGTGAAGTCCAACGCCCTGGCCCTGGCGATCGGCGTGATCATCGGGGCCGCGCTCGGATCCGTCGTCAACTCGCTCGTGAACGACGTGATCATGCCGCCGGTCGGCTACGCCCTCGGCGGGGTCGACTTCAGCCAGATCGTCATCCACCTGGACAACGGCGGACCGCCCGACATCAGGATCGGCGCGTTCATCAACACCCTCATCGCCTTCGTCGTCATCGCGTTCGTCGTGTGGCGGATCAGCGTGACCTTCATCAACGAGGCGCCGCCGGACGAGATCAAGACGTGCCCCTACTGCAAGGAGGCCAACGCGGTCGACGCGACCAGGTGCAAGGCCTGCACCAGCGAGATCTGATTCCGAGCCGCCTTCCGGGGGCTGTCGCGCCCGGCCGGCCTTCACGGCTGTCGCGCCCGGACGCGATGAACGCGGTCGCGCTGTGCTAGGCGTCCTCGCTGGGATAGCCGCCCAGGACTCGCGTCATCGTGGTGACGCCGCCGAGCACGTCGAGGGCGGCGGCCATCGCCGGGTCGGCCAGGTCGCCGTCGAGCTCGATCCAGAAGACATACTCCCAGGGTCGTTCGCGGCTGGGCCGCGACTCGAGCTTGCGCATGTTCAGGCCATGCCCGGCGATGACGCCGAGGACCGCGAGGAGCGTTCCCGGCTCGTTGCGGACAGCCACGACGATCGTCGTCCGGGGAACGGTCCGCAGGTCCGCTCGGAGGGCCGGCTCATCGCCACCCGGGCGGGCGACGACGACGAACCGCGTCCGGTTGCCGGGCAGGTCGCCGATCTCGTCAGCGAGGATCTCCAGGCCGAACAGCCCGGCGGCGCGGGGCGAGAGCACGGCCGCGGCGGCCCGCTCGTCGCGATCGGCGATCGCCTTTCCGGCACCGGCCGTGTTGTAGGTCGAGAGGAGCTGCCATGGCCGGGAGCGGAGGAACGCCTCGGCCTGGCCGAGGGCCTGGATGTGCGAGTAGACCCGCTCGATGTCCTCGAGTCGCTGGCCGGGCAGCGCGGCGAGGCAGAGTGACACCGGCACGACGACCTCGCCGCGGATGACGAGGTCATGTTCGAGGAGGAGGTCGTAGGTCTCGCGGACGGTCCCGTGGATGACGTTCTCGATCGGCACGACGCCGGCCGGAGAACGGCCGCCGGCGACCTCCTCGAAGACCGCCCGGAAGCTGCCGACCGGCCGCCGCTCGAGATCGCCGAACGCGGCGAGCACCGCGTCCTCGGCGAACGCGCCCGGTTCGCCGGCGTAGACGACCGCCGTCACTCCTCGTCGTCTCGCCCGACGTACATCCGGAAGAGGACGATGAAGCTGACGATCAGGGTGATCCCGAAGGCGATCATCGCGGCATAGCCCACCCCGACATATTGCGAGAGGCTGGGCTGCAGGAGGATCGCGGTCGCGATCGCGGTGCCGATCAGCTGGCCGACCACGATCAGCCCGATCGTCGCCTGCCGGCCGATGCCGCCGATCTGACCGATCGACCGGTTCAGCTCGGTCGTGTCCACCTCCACGACCAGCTTGCCGCGGTTGATCACGTCGAGCCAGCGGATCAGCGACTCGTCGAGCGAGGGCGCCCGTCGGGCGAGCTCCTTGCCGATCCGGATCGCCCGGCCGCGGAGCTCCTTGGCGATGGCCTCCGGCTCGAGGGCGGCGATGACCGCGTCCCGGGCCTCCTCGACCGCGACCGCGCCGAAGTCGATCTCCGACGAGAGCTTCGCCGAGGTGTCCTCGGCCTGCATCACCGCCTTGATCGCGAGGGTCAGCGCGCTGTCGACCCGGAGGCCGTGGTCGAACGCCGCGCCGAGGAAGCCGCCGAGCGCCTCGCCGATCGAGGCGGCGTGGCCGTAGACGAGGTACTGCCGGGCGAGGCGGTCCACCGCGGACCGGAACGCCTCCTCGTCGAACGACCGAGTCCGCTTGCCGAGGGCGATCAGGCTGTCGGCGATCCCCGGGATGTCGACCTCGCGCAGCGCGTACACGAGCCCCAGGAGGTCGACCCGTTCCTCGGTCGCGAGCTGTCCGACGAGGCCGAGGTCGAGGAACACGATCCGGCCTGTCCCGGTGTCGACGAGGACGTTGCCCGGATGCGGATCGCCATGGAAGAAGCCGTCGACCAGGACCTGCTTGATGATCGCGCGGATGAACGTCGATCCGACGTCGGCGGGGTCGAGGCCGGCCGCGCGCAATCCGTCGACGTCGGTGATCCGGACCCCGCGGACGAACTCCATCGTCAGGACGCGGCTTGAGGAGAGGTCCTCGTACACGACGGGCAGGTGGATCGTGGGGAACTTCGCCATGCCGTCGGCGAGCCGCCGCGCGTGATAGGCCTCGTTCCGGTAGTCGAGCTCGTCGAGGACGCCCGCCGCGAACTCGCCGACCATCGCCCGGAGGTTGATCCGCCGGGCCAGCGAGAATCGCTGCTCGGCCGTCTTCGCGAGCTCCTCCATCACGCCGAGGTCGGCCTTCGTCTTCGCCACGATCAACGGCCGCTGGACCTTGACCGCAACCGGGGTCCCGTCGAGGAGGGTGGCGCGGTGGACCTGGGCGGTCGAGGCCGCGGCGAGCGGCTCGTGCTCGATCGATCCGAACAGCTCCTCGGGCGGCCGGCCGAGCTCGGTCGCGATCATCTGGCGGGCCTCGCTCCAGCCGAAGGGCTGGGCCTCCGACTGGAGCCGCGCCAGCTCCGTCGTCCAGTCCGGCGGCAGGATGTCCGTCCGCGCCGCCATCATCTGGCCGATCTTCACGTAGGTCGGGCCGAGCTGCTGGAGGAGCGCGCCCACGCGTTGCGGCGCCGCGACGTCCTCGGTCAGGCGGGTCTCGCCGAGGACGTGCTTCTCGAACCAGCGGCGGATGCTGCCGATGGGCGTCCCCTCGAAGGCGATGTCGATGCTCGTCTGGTACAGCGCCTGGTAGACCTGCTGGAGCCGGAGGTTCTCGAGGATCGCGTTGCGGCGCGGCGTCGGCAGCGACTCGAGAGCGCTCCAGACGGACCGGCCCGCGACCGGCCCCAGATGCGGCCGGTCGAGGCCGAGGATCGCGTCGACGGCGATGTCGGCCAGCGTGAAGAGGGCCGCGATGACGAACAGCCAGAGCGGCTGCGGATCGGCCAGCGTGGCCGCGTCGAGCGGCGAGATCCGCGACGTGATCGCGATCGCGAGTGCCGTGATGACGATGACGAAGAGCCCCATCGTCGAGAAGATCAGCCGGCCGAAGAGCGCAACGAGGATCGGTCGGACGACCTGGTTCACGATCACGAAGATCCCGCCCCACAGCAGATAGGCGAGCGGCCCCGAATCCGCCGGCTGGATGATCGTCGCGGAACCCTGGCCGAACGGGAACGGCTCGGCGATCGTGATCCGGCTGAACAGGAAGACGACCGCGAACGCAATCAGTCCGTCGATCACCGCCCGGACGAGGAAACGGCGCACGCCTGGACCCTCCCGACGCCCGCCATCGTCCGGACCGGCCGTCAGCCGGTCGACGCGCCCGATGGCGATCCGCGCTCCATCATGACGACCGCGTCGAGCGGGCCGGCCCCCCGACGGCCGGGAGGGCGCCCCTTTTGGCTCGACCTAGTGGTTGAACCAGTCGGTCGTGTCGATCCGGCCGGCTTCCTCGTCGAGCTCTGCCCGCCGCTCGCGGGCCGCGGGCTCGGACACGCGGGCCCGCTTGCGGTTGCCCGCGTCCTCGGTCGCGCCCGACCAGTGCGCCTCGGCGAGCAGTGCGTTGATCGCGTCGATGTAGGCCTCGATCGACGCGGCGATGATGTTGGTCGAGGTGATCTCGCCGGTGTAGCGGCCGCTGCTCCGGGCGCCCTCGGCGGACGTCGGCGGCGCGATCGTGACCGTCACGCGACCCTCCGCGTCGGGCCCTTCGGCGACGGCGTGGACGTCGTACGCGAGCAGCCGCGGATCGCCGGTCAGGACTTCGGCGAGGGCCTTGTCGACGGCCCGGAAGAGCGCGTCGACCGCGCCGTTGCCCTCGGCCGCGGCCTCCCACTGGTGCTCCCCGGCGGCGAGGACCACAACGCCCCGGCTGTTGACGTTCGAGCCCGACGTCACCGTCCAGCGGGCGAGGTGGAGCGTGTCCTCGTCGCCGGCGGCGGACGGGTTCGGGGCGGGCGTCGGGGTCGTGGTCATCGGGTCACCTCCCGGTCGTCGACGTCGCCGCGGGCGTGACCGACGCCGTCGTGAAATGCCGCTCGTCGCGACGCCGGAGCTCGGCGCCGGACTTCCAGATCGCGTACTCGAGCGAGTCGGCGAGGGCGATCGCCGAGGCCGCGATGATGTTCGTGTCGCTGCCCATCGTTGACCACTCGCGGGTGCCGTCCGACGAGTCGATGATCACCCGGGTCCGGGCCGCCGTCGCGCTGTCGCCGTCGAGGATCCGGACCTTGTAGTCGTAGAGGTGGACGTCGTCCAGCTGGGGGTAGAAGGCCCGGAGCGCCTTGCGGAGTGCCGCGTCGAGGGCGTTGACGGGGCCGTTGCCGTCGGCGGCGGTGTGGAGGACCTCGCCGTCGACCTCGACCTTGACGGTCGCCTCCGCGAGGAGCTCGCGACCGGCCCGCTGCTCGACGAGGCAGGTGTAGTCGACGATCCAGAACGGCGCCGCGTAGTCGGCCTGGTGGCGCCGGATCAGGAGCTCGAAGCTCGCCTCGGCGCCCTCGAACGCGAGGCCCTCGCTCTCGAGCTGCTTGACGAGCTGGCTCAGGACCTTGGGGTCGACGACGCCGTCCAGCTGGTGGCCGAGCTGCTCGGCCCGGATCCGCGTGTTCGCCTTGCCGCCGAGCTCGCTGACCACGAGCCGGCCCTGGTTGCCCACGGCGGCCGGGTCGACGTGCTGGTAGCTCCGCTCGACCTTGGCGACGGCGGCGCCGTGGACGCCGCCCTTGTGGGCGAACGCCGACCGCCCCACGTACGGCTGCCAATCGTTCGGGTTGACGTTCGCGATCTCCGCAACCGAACGGCTGAGCTCGGTCAGCCCTTCGAGAGCGCCACCACCCGTGGGGACGAGCCGGTGGTCCGTCTTCAGCGCGAGGTTCGCGAGGATCGAGACCATGTTCGCGTTGCCGGCCCGCTCGCCGTAGCCGTTGATCGTCGCCTGGACGTGGCGGACGCCGGCGGCGACCGCGGCAAGGGAGTTGGCGACGGCGAGCTCCGCGTCGTTGTGGGTGTGGATGCCCCATTCGACGGGCGCGCGGGCCGCCTCGGGGTCGCCGTCCAGGGCGGCCCGGACGTCGCCGACGATCGCGACGAGCTCGTCCGTCAGCGTCCCGCCGTTCGTGTCGCAGAGGACCAGCGTTCGGGCACCGGCCCCGCGAGCCGCCCGGAGCGTCGACAGGGCGTAGTCGCGGTCGTCCTTGAAGCCGTCGAAGAAGTGCTCGGCGTCG
>DATBGP010000227.1:0-7443 GCA_036557925.1 Candidatus Limnocylindrales bacterium
GTACGTCTTCAAGGACGAGAACGGCGATCCCCAGCCGACCGAGGACATCCTCGGCACGAGCAAGTGGGTGATCCCCGAGGACCAGCTGTTCCTCATGGGCGACCACCGGGCGAACTCGGCGGACTCGCGGGAGTTCGGACCGGTCGGCCTGGGCGCGGTGATCGGGCGCGCCTGGCTCCGCTACTGGCCGATCGACACGTTCCGGATCCTCCCGACCCCGACCCACCCGGAGCTCGCGTCCCAGGCGCCGTGACCGACTGCCCGAGTCGGCGCGCGACGTGAACCTCGCCCTGGCGGGGATCGCCGCCATCGCCGTCGCGGGCGCCGTCCTGGCCGTGTCGGGCCGCGACCCGCGGGCGATCGTCCTCGGACTCCTTGTCGTCCTCCTCGCGGCGCCGCTCATCTCGTCGCCGTGGCCCGGGCCGCTGCCGATCCTCGCCCGGATCGCCGCCGCGCTGCTCGCGACGCGGCTCCTCGTCATCGGCCTCCGGGGCGAGACCGGCGAGTCCGGCGGGACGGGGATCGGCTGGCCGGCCGAGGCGCTGGTCGCCGCCGCCGCGGCCGTCGCCGGCTTCGGGAGCCATGGGCTCGGCGCGGCCGGTCTCGGTCCACCGGAGGCGCAGGCCGCCGGCTTCGCCCTCGCGGCGATCGCGATCGCGCCCCTCCTCATCGGCCGCGACGCCCTGCGACTCGGGGTCGGAGCGGTGCTCCTCCTGCAGGCAGCCACCCTGGTCCGCGAGGCGCTCGACGGGGCGGCGACCGATGCCGAGCACCTCGTCCTCGCCGTCCTGACGATCGCCGTCTGCGGCGCGGTGGCCGTGGTCACCACGGCGGCCCGGGCGGCCGGCGGGCTCGGGATGATCGACGAGGGAGCGACCGACCGGCGCCGGCGCGGCCGTCAGCCGGATGCCCATCGCCCCACCGAGCGCGAGCGCGACCGGGAGCGCGACGTCGAGGGCGAGCGCGGCCGCCGGCGGCGGGCGGTCTCGCCGGACCAGGCCTCGGCCGAATGACCGTCATCCCGTTCCTCGTCGCCGCGGCTGCCGCGGGGACCGCGTCCCTGCTCGCTCGGACGCATCGCGGCCTCTCGACGTCGATCGCGGTCTTCGGCCTGATCGTGATGATCGCGACCGCGACGGCGATCGGCCCGGCCGCCTCGATCGAGATCGGCGGGTCGCGTCTTGCGGCCTCGGAGTGGCTGCGGCTCTACGCGATCCTCGGCAGCCTCGTCGGGCTCCTGCTCGTCCTCGTCGACGTCACCGCCCTCCACGAGCCGGACGCTCCGGGCGTGATCGTTCTCGGGATCGGGGCGGCCGTCCTGGCGCTCGCCCTGTCCGACCCGGGCGTCGCCGTCGTCGCCGCCACCGCCGGCGGTCTCGCCGGCGTCCTCGTGGCGGCGCCGGTGGGCGCAGCCGCGCGGGCTGCATTCGTCGGCGCCCGAGAGATCCGGGCGCTCACGATCGCCGGGACGCTCTCGATCCTCGCGACGGCCTGGCTCGCCCGGCCGCTCGGCGACCTCGTCGCGGCGCCGGCCGTCTTCGGCGCCGCCTATCTCGCCTTCGCGGCGGCCGTCGCGATCCGGTTCGGGGCGATCCCGTTCCACCTCTGGGCGGCCCGGGTCGCCGACGCGGCGCCGGGCGTCGCCCTGCCGCTGCTGATGGCCTGGGGCCCGGCCGCGTTCGCCGCCGTCGCGCTGGTCTGGATCGATCAGTCCGTCGCGCCGCTCGTCCTGCCGTTCGGCGCGGAGCGGGCCCTGATCGCGGCCGTCGGGGCGGTGTCGATCCTGCTGGGCCTCGTCGCGGCCTGGATCCAGGACGACCTGGAACACGTCGTCGGCTACACGATCGTCGCGGACGCCGGGTTCGCCGTCCTGGGCCTGGCGGTCCTCGATCCCGCCATCTGGGAGCCGACTCGCGTGTGGCTCCTCGTGTTCGTCGTCGCCCGAAGCGCCCTGGCCGCCTGGGTCGTCGCGATCCACGGCGGGTTCGGGACGCGCCGGCTGCCGGAGCTGTCCGGCTGGGCGCGCCGCGCCCCGGGGCTGGGCGTCGCCCTCGCGGCGATCGCGATCGCGACCATCGGCTGGCCGGGCCTGGCGGCCTGGGAGGCGCGGGCGACGATCGGCACGCTGGCGCTGCCGTCGCTGCTCGCCGGCCTCGTGACGATCGCCCCCGTGGCGAGCCTGGCGATCTACGGCCGGATCCTCGCGGTCGGGCTCGAGCCGGTCGGGCAGACCGTGAAGGTCGGCCGCGGCGAGCGGCCCTCGTGGCCGACGCCGATGCCGAGTCGGCCGATGGTGGGATTGACCGGGGTCGAGCGCACCTTCGAGAAGGCCGGGCACGCGGCGGGCGGCGCGCTCGACCTCGCCTGGACGGTTCCGGCCGGCATCCGGCGGAACCGGATGGGGCTGGCCTCGATCGCCGTCCTCGTGCTCGGCGTGCTGGCCGTGGCGGTGGCCGCGGGCGGGCTCGGCGTCCCCGCGGCGGCGCGCGCCGTCCCGGCGATCGTGGAGCCCGGGCCGGGCCAGCCCACCGAGCCGAGCGAGCCCGCCGGCTCTCCATCGGCGAGCGACGAGGCGTCGCCCGCGCCGAGCGACGGCGGGTCCGGGGAGGCGTCGCCGGCCGCCGGATCGCCCGGGGCATCCGGATCGCCCGAGGCGTCCGGCCCGCTCGGTCCGTCGCCGGGTTCGTCCGCCCCGGCCGGGTCGCCCGCCGGAGAATCGCCGGGCACGCCGGGCGGCAGCGCCGAGCCGTCGGCGCGCTAGCGGCGGATCCGAGCCGTCGGCGCGCTAGCGGCGGATCACTCTTCCGGGGCGAGCACCCAGCGGTCGATCTCGCGATCGTAGTCGAGCAGCTCCTCCGGCCTGAACCAGAGCGCCACCTCGGCGGCCGCGGTCTCGGCGCCGTCCGACGCGTGGACGAGGTTCTGGGCGGTCTCGAGGGCGAAGTCGCCCCGGATCGAGCCCGGCTCCGCCTCGTGCGGGCGGGTCGCGCCGTTCATCGCCCGAACGACCGCGATCGCGTTCGGGCCTTCGAGGACCGCGGCGACGAGCGGGGCGCTCGTGATGAAGTCGACGAGGCCCGCGAAGAACGGCTTCTCGCGGTGGACCGCGTAGTGCCGCTCGGCGAGGTCGCGCGGGACGTGGATCAGCTTCAGGCCGACGAGCTTCAGCCCGCGGTCCTCGTACCGGGCGAGGATCCGGCCGGTCAGGAGGCGCTGGACGCCGTCGGGCTTGATGAGGACGAGGGTGCGTTCGTTCACGAGGGTCCTGCCAGGGTGGGGTCGGTTGAGCGAGCGGAACGATACAGGGCGGCGGTCGAGCGGGTCCGGCCGGCCCACGCGATGAGCGGGATCGCGACCCAGGGAAGGTTCCGCAGCCCGTAGTCCGCTTCCGCCGGCGAGTTGAGGACGACGCGGACCCATGCGCCCCACAGCGTCCCGAACGGGATGGATGCCAGCACCACGACGCCGGCCACGAGCCACCAGGCGTGGCGCGGAGCCCCGACCAGGGCGAGGATGCCGAGCGACGGCTTGAGCAGGATGAGCGCCGCAGGCCAGCCATAGGCGAGTCCCAGCCCCAGGCCCGCCATGACCCACAGGTTCGAGTTGCCCCAGAGCAGGGCCTGGTGGAGCTGCGGCTGCGCGAGACCGAACGCGATCAATGGCCAGGTCCACGGCGCGGGCCGCCACGCGATCACGAGGATCGCGGTGAAGCCGAGCGGGATCGCCCACCACAGGACCGCGGGCAAGACGAGCCACAGGGCGAGGAACGGGATCGCGACCGGCGGGTGCAGGAACGTCTCGACCTCATAGTCGAACGGGCCGGCGACCTCCTGCGGGAGGTACGGGCTGCCCGTGAGCCACCAGCGGCGGACCCCGTCGAGATAGTGATCGAGGTCGTCGCCGACGTGGATCGCGTTCGCCGGCCAGAACGCGGCGAGGAGGGCAGCGCCGACGGCGAGGGTCAGGAGCGCCAGGCCGAGGGCGAGCGGGCGATACCAGCGATCGCGGAACCCGATGGTCGAGGGTCGATCGCGGACCCGGATCGCCGGGCGACGACGTGCACCGTCCGACGGGACCGCGGTGCGAGTCGGCCAGTGGCTGCCGGTGCCGAGCATCTCCTCATGGGCCCCCGTTCCCCCGCGCCGGGTCGTCGATGGAAGGGTCGGCCGTCTCCGGATTCGGGTCGACGGTGTCGGCCGGTGTCGTCCCGGTGGCATCGGCCGGTGTCGTCGCGACGGACTCCGGTCCAGGATCCGGGTCCGCCGGGCCTACCGCCAGCGGTTCGGCCGCAGGCCCGGCCGCGAGCGGTTCGACCGGCTCCCCATCCACGGGCGTCATCGGGGCGGCCATCGTGCGGTCCGCTCCGACGCCCGTCGCCGCCGCAACGCGGTCGCGCTGGGCCTCCCCTTCCCGACCGACGATCTCGTGGGCATCGCTGCGAACGAGCACGAGGATCGGCTCGGAGCGTCCCGACAGGAGGTCGAGGACCGCCGGAGCCAGCTCGGGCGACGAGCGCATCGCGAGGATCAGGCCCGTCGCGGCCGCCGCCGTCTGGCCGTGGTCGAGGGAGTCCCGGGCCCGGGCGAAGAGCTCCGCCGGGTCGACCTCCGCGCCGGCGTCTGCGGACAGGGCGGCCTCCGGATCGTCGTCCCAGAGTCCCGGCCCCGCCTCGAACTCCGCCGGGAGCGCCGGGTCGAAGGGCGCGGGGGGCCCGCCGTTCGTCAGCGGCCGGTCGCTGGCCCGGCGCAGCAGGCTCGGCGCCGGGGCGATCGGGCTCGGATGCAGCTCGTCGAACAGCACGCCGACGGGACCGATGGTCGTCCCGGGATCGGCCGGCCAGATCGAGTGCCGCCGCATCCCCGCGAAGATCGGATCGAGCGAGCCGTCGGCAAGCTCCAGCGCCCGACCCGCGAGCCGTCGCGCCTCGCCGGGACGGCCCAGCTCGGCCTGGGCCTCCGCGGCGATCACGAGCGCGACGAGGTCATCGGGCGAGGCCTCGAGATAGGCGGCAGCGGCCTCGCCGGCCCCGCTCGTGTCGCCGGTCCGCCAGCGAGCCTCGGCCAGGTCGCGGATGCCGTCGTCATCGAGGAGGTTCCGGCCGGCCATCGTCTCGAGCTCCGCGCGGGCCAGGCTCAACAGGCCGAACCGGAGATGGGCCCGCGCCAGGATCAGGTCGGCGTCGCGGGGGGTCAGGCTCTGTGGGCCAGTCGACACCGGGGCAGCGTCGGCGCCGGCGTCGGCGCCGTCACCGGACGCCGCGGGCTCCGGACGGGTCGTCGCGTCGGCGCCGGGATCCGCCCCGGCCGTCACGCCGGCAGCTTCAGCCGGCGCTCGAGCCCGCGCAGGTGCCGGCCCGGGGCAACCACCGCGAGCCGCAGACCCGCGTCGACGAACAGCCGCCGGGCGAGCGCCAGGATGTCGTCCGCGCTCACGGCCGCAACGGCCTCGAGCGCCTCGTCGAGCGTCAGCACCCGGTCGTGCAGGGCCTCCTGCCCGCCGATCCACGAGGCGAGGTGGCGCGTCTCCTCCATGCGCAGCTCGAGGCCGCCCGAGAGGTACGCCTTCGTTTTCGCCAGCTCGTCGGACGGGACCGGCTCGTCGCGCAGGCGAACCAGCTCGGCGAGCACGGCGTCGAGCGCGGCCGGCAGCCGCTCCGGATCGACGCCGGCCGAGATCTCGAGCGAGCCGGCGTCGGCATAGTCGACGAGGCCCGACGACACGTCGTAGGCCAGGCCCTGGGCTTCGCGCACCGAGAGGAACAGCCGGCTCGACATCCCGTCACCGAGGACCGCGTTGAGGACCGCGAGGATCCACGCGTCGGGGTGGTCGCGATGGAGGGCCGGCACGCCGACGATCAGCTGGGCCTGGCTCGCGTCGCGCCGGGATCGGAGGATCGCCCGCTCGCCCGCGGGCAGCCCGGGCGCCGGCGCGAAGCCGGGCACTTTGCCGTTGCCGGTCCCGAACGCCGAGCCGGCGAGGTCGACCGCCTCGAGGTGGCCGAGATCGCCGGCCACGGAGACGACCGTGTTCGCGGGCCGGTACATCGTCTTCCAGAACGACCGGATCGTGTCCGACGGCAGTCCCCGGATCCCGTCCTCGTCGCCACAGATCTCGCGACCGAGGGCGCCGTCTCCGAACATCGCCTGCTGGAAGAGGATCTGGGCGTGCTCCGCCGGGTCGTCGAGGTACGAGCGGATCTCCTCGACGATCACCGCCCGTTCGCCGTCGATCTCGGCCTCGTCGAGGGTCGGCCGGACGATCAGCTCGCCGAGGACGTCCATCGCCCGCTCCGCCTCGCGACGCGGGACGCGGACCCAGTACACGGTCGACTCGCGATCGGTGGCCGCGTTGAACGAGCCGCCGACCCCCTCGATCGCCTCGGAGATCGCCCGCGTCGACGGAAACCGCTTCGTCCCCTTGAAGGTGATGTGCTCCATGAAGTGCGCCACGCCGGCCTGCTCGGGCGTCTCCAGGCGCGAGCCGGCCAGGACGTACGCGGCGATGGAGACCGAACGGGCGCCCGGAAGCCTGGCGCTGATCACCCGCGGCCCCGCGGGCAGCGCGGTTCGTTCGAACATCGCGGCCGATGGTACAGGACGCCACGCTCCGGACCCCGTGCCGGGGGCCGTCCGCGATCGCCACCGAAACGTCACCGGAACCGGCTTGGATTCGGGGCCGAATCCGGCGGGATCGCCCTTCCGCCGACCGGACCGCGGGCTATCCTTCCGTCCTGACCCAGCGGAGCCGGGACCCCGCCAGGTCGCCCCGAGCACGCGCGTGCCCGTCATGGCCGCGCGGTCCGATGAGCGCGATCCATGCGGTGAGGAGGAGGGTCCAATGGGCAGCACACGGCTGCGGCTCGCGAGCCTGATCGCGACGGCGGCGGTTGTCGTCGGCGCGTGCAGCTCCGCGGCGCCGGCCGCCAGCGGCAACGCCGGCGGCGCCAACGACTGTACGGCCGGGTCCGCCCAGGCCGGCGCCAATCTCCAGATCCCGGACGTCGTCTCGGGCAAGTTCAACGTCGCGATGGTGCTGATCGGCCCGCACGACGACGGCGGCTGGAGCCAGGCCCACTACGAGGGCCTGCAGTACCTCTGCCAGAACCTCGCCGGGTCGCACGTCGCGTACGTCGAGCTCGTCCCCGAGGGCGCCGACTCGGAGCAGGTCTTCCGGAGCCTGGCCCGGAAGGGCTTCAACTTCATCATCGGCACCTCGTTCGGCTACATGGACCCGATGGAGACGGTCGCGAAGGACTTCCCCGACGCGACGTTCCTCCACCTGACCGGCTACAAGTCCAACGGCAAGAACTTCGGCAACTTCTTCGGCGCGGTCGAGGACTTCAAGTACCTCGCCGGGATGCTCGCCGGGTCGCGGGCGCACAAGGACGGCATCCCGAAGATCGGGTACATGGCCACGTTCCCGATCCCGGAGGAGATCCGCCTC
>DATBGP010000228.1:0-7953 GCA_036557925.1 Candidatus Limnocylindrales bacterium
GCTGACGAACCCGTCGACCGCCCCGGCCAGACCCGCCTTGAACGCGTCGGGGGAGACCCCCACGGCCGTCGTCATCAGCGCCTGGAGCCGGCCCGCAGCCGGCGTGAGGACGACGACCGGTTCCACCGGCGCTCCGGGCTCGACGTGGGCCGCGCCGTGCCCGCCAAGGACTCCACCGATCTCGGCGTGCGGGTCGATCCCGACCACCTGGCCCGCCGCGTCGTGGTGGATGACCACGTGGGCTCCGCCCGCCGGGCCGATCACGGCGGCGGCCGGGTCGATGGGATGGACCACGATGCCGGCGGGCGGCTGGGGGGCGATCGCCGGACCCGCCCCCATGAGAACGCCGAGGTGGGCCGGCACTGCGTGCACCGGCGTCACGATGTGAGTCGGAGCGGCCGAGAAGATCGCCGACGTCGCGAACCGCTCGACGAACGGGCTGGTCGCGAAGCCCGAGGCGACCTCGGCCGGCGGCCGGTTCGCGAGCGCATCGGCGAAGGCCCGGGCGGAGGCGGTCACGGCCTCGGTGACGATGACCGTCTGCGCGGCGGACACGGTCGCCTGACGCGCCTCGGACTCGGCGGCCGTTGCCAGGGCGACGCTCAGCCCCGACTGGCCGCCGGTCACCGCCGCCTCCCGCTGGGCCGTCGCCCGCTCGAGGCGGGACTGGCTCAGGGCCGCCTCGTCGACGGCGCTCGTCGTCGCGGCCGACAGCTCCTCCACGGACGTCAGGGCCGTCGAGAGCGCGACCACCGAGGCCGACACCTCCGGGCTGGCGCTCGTGGTGACCGTCTTCAGGCCCTGGAGCAGGCCGAGATGGCTCGCGGCCACGGCCGGCCCGAGGCTCGTCGAGGCGACCGCGGCGCCCGGCATGGCCGCCAGCACCCGTCGCGTCGCCACGTCGGCCACCTGGAAGTCGGGCGCCAGCGTCATCGCCCCGATCGCCACGGAGGTCAACCCGTCCGCCGGCGACGGGTTGGCCAGGCTGGAGACGCGGTCGCGGAGGTGCTGCATCGGGTCGCCCCCGCCGTTGCCGAACACCGGCGCCACGAGCTCCGGGCTCAGCATCGCGATCGTGCCCTCGGAGAGGCTCCGGATGCCGTCCAGCTCGACGTACGGGCGGGCGAAGTCGCGCGGGCCGGCCGCCTCGACGATCAGGGACCGGATCGCCGTCCGGGCGACGTCCGTTGGGGCGAAGCGGGCGATCGGCCCCCGGACGCGGGTCGCCCGGCGGAACGCCGACGACACGGCGATGGTCGGGGTCGCCGAGACGGCGATCCGGGCTTCCACGGTCACGCCGTCCGGCAACCCGATCCGGCTCTGGACCCGCCGCGTGATGCTGAGCAGGTCGCCCTCCGGGACCACCGACAGCTTGCGATGGACCGACGTCGCCGCGAAGCGGCTGAGCTGGGCGGCCCGGACCCACTGGTTCGCCGCCTGGACCTGGCCCACCTGCGCCCAGGCTGCCTGCATGAGCGGCTCCTGGTCGCGTTGGACGACCCGCGTCCCGAGGCCCGCGACGACGCGATGCACCGGCCGCAGGTTGATCTGGCCGAACCAGGTCGCGTCCGGGGCCGCTGCCTCGCCATCGACGCGCTGCCGGGCGAGGTGATAGCGCCCGTAGATCTCGGGCCCGACGAGCGGCCGAAGCTCGGCGGACACGCCGCCCGGCTCGTTCGCGAGGTGATCGGCCTGGTCGAGCCGGTCGACGAGCCTTCCCGTCCGGGTCGCGTCCCACGCGGCGTCGTCGTCCGGCGCCCCCGGCGGCTTGTCGGTGAGCGGCGAGACGAGCGGTCCGCGGACGACCTGGCGTCGCCCGTCCTCATTCGGCCCGAGCTTCTCCTCGTGGCCGCCCTGCGGCTGGGAGGCGTCGATCACGCGCCGGCCCACCTCGTACGGGGCCGGGACCGCGACGAGGAGCGTCGCGAGCGACTCGAAGTCGCCGTCCTTGCCGGTCCGGAACGACCATGAGTCGAAGACGGGCAGCTCGATCGCGTCGTTGGCGTCCGCATTGTTCGGCTTGCGCTGCCAGGCCGGTCCCAGATCGCCGCCGGGCAGGCCGAGGGCGACCCGCCGCCCCACGTCGATGGCCGGCACGAGGCAGGCAAGCCACTCCTGGCCGCGGTCGGGATCGGCGTCCTCCAGCCGGCGCGGGCAGAGGATCCGCGACAGGTTCGCCGGCCCGTAGCCGGAGCCCAGCCTGTCGCCGAGGTCGCCGTCGCCCGGCGACCCGATGAGCTGGGCGTGGGCCCAGGCCCAGCTGTCGTCCAGGGGCTGCAGCTCGCCGAGGATCGTGGTCACGCTCGGCGGACGGCCGTCCCGTCCGGGCCGCGGCTCCACCGTCTCCGCCCGGAGGACCACGAGGGCCAGCCACGGCGCGAGATGCTCGCCGGCTGCCGAGAACGGGGAGAAGAGCCACGGGAGGTCCGGCCGATCGAACTCGATGTGGGCGAGGTAGTTGCCCTCGACCGCCGAGGCGTTCGGCGCCGGGACCCGCCGGACGATCTGCGCCGGGTCGATCCCGATCACGTCGCCGGGGCCGTAGAGCTCCAGCGTCTGGTCGACCGTCTCGGTTGCGACCTGGTCGTCGACCGTCAGCCGGACCGGCACGCGTGACCGCACGCCGTCGTCCGGCCCGGTCGCGAACGCAGCGATCCCCGTCCGGACCCAGGGCAGGAACGTGTACGAGCCGATGACGATGTTCTCGGGCTGGTACGCGGCTTCCTTGACGAGGAAGGCGTTGTCGACGTATCCGGCGGCGTCGCGCAGCGACTTGATCATGCGAGCCCCTTCGTCACGACCTGGAGGCTGCCCGCGAGACCGGGATCGGCGACCACGGCGGCCGCGATCGCGTCGTGCGCGGAGGCCGCCGTCGCGAGCGAGCCGAGGTCCGCGACCACGGCCAGGCCGCTCCGGGTCCGGACCTCGAAGACGTCACCCGGCGATGGCAGCGGATCGGCGTCCGCGATCGCGTAGGCGTTCGCCCGCTTGCGCGCCGCATTCGCGACCAGGCCGGTCGCAAGGATCGATGCATTCGACGCCGCCACGAACGTGAGGAGCCCCAGGTTCCGCGGCCGCCGCTCGAACGTCTGGTGCGGGAAGACCGTCTCCCACTTGAGGATCGACGGCTTCTCGGTGCCGTGCGCGGGCGCCGCCCCGCCCATCCGGATCCCGGCCGGCAGCTCCTCGAAGGGCGGCCGCGCCATCAGCTGGTCCGACGGCAGGTCGAGGTACTGACCCGGCGCGAACCGGTCGGTCACGTGCGAGAACGACCCGAACGCATCGCCGTTGCCGTTCGTCGGCGGCCCGAGGACCACGCGCTGCGCCGTCACGGGGTTTCGGCCGACCCGCTGGATGTTCGTCTCGAGCGGCACCTTCGACTGGCGGACCTCGAAGGCGCCGAGGGGGTGGACGACGATCCCGTCGCCCTGCGTCGCCGCGAGCGTCACGAGCTGATCGGCGCCCTCGGGCAGCCGGGCCGTCCACGCCTCGCGCGTCCGGAGCGCCTCCGCGACGAGCTCCAGCGGCGAGACGGGTGCCGGCGCCTCGGCCGCGGGCTCGCCCCAGGTGATCGGCCCGACGTCGAGGTCGACGTCGAAGAACAGCAGGGAGACGGACGCCGTGCCGTGCGCGACCCAGGGGCCGGGCCCTTCGAGGTGGAGATGCAGGTCGACGCCGGCGAACGATTCGCCGAACGCGTAGAGGGAGATCCCCGCCTCGAGATCGATGATGAACAGGAATCGGGGGGCCCACTGGACGAGTGCGTCGAACCCGAGATGACCTTCCGCCCCGACCACGCCGGCATCGGCCTTGATCTGGACATGCGCCCCCAGCTGGACGCTGTTGGACGTCAGCGCGACGTACGCCTGCGCCCGCATCGTGAGGAGCGCCGGCGGCGAGAGGTCGATCTCGATGCGTTCCAGGCCCGCGAGCTCGGCCGGCGGGCGGTACGACGGATGGAATCCCCCGGCCGAGATTGCGAAGTCCGGCTCGCCGCCGTAGACGATCAGGATGCCGATGTCGCCGCTGACGCTGAACCCGGAGATCTTCGACTTGCTCAGCGACACCCGGATCAGCAGGTGCTCGGGGGTGATCTCGCCATAGAGCGCTGCCCGGAGGTCGATCAGCGCGGCGTCGGGCGCCGGCAGCGCCACCCGGACGTCGCCGATGATCACGAGCATCGGGTCGGGCAGCGACAGGAGGACGCCGACCTTCGCGGTCACGAAGGAGATCGGGGCGCCCCAGCCGAGCTCGAACATCGGGCCCACGACGAAGCCGCCGGCGCGAGCCGGGAAGACGGCCTGGAGCAGGTCGAGGATCGTCGGGGCGCTGCCGACCGGGTCCTTCGGGAAGAGGATCAGGTCCGCGGTGTGGTTCTCGAGGCCGGCGACGAGCGCGTCGGACGAGAGGGTCCGCTCCACCGCGAGCAGCCCGCCGACCCCGTTCAGGGTGAAGCCGAAGCCGAGCTGGATCGAGGGCGTGAACTCGGCCGACAGGACGATCACCATCGAGAACGGGTCGGTGTCGACGAACCCGATCGCCTTGACCTCGACCGGCCCGATCCGGAGATCGAGGGCGCCGCCATAGGTGGTGTCGCGGTGGAAGAGGTAGCCGCCGCCCTTCACGATCCCCGCATCGACGACGAGCCCGAGCCCGGCCGGCGGGTGCGCGGCGAAGGACACGATGTCGCCGACCGCACCGGCTCCGTTCGAGAGGAGCCGTTCCGGCGAGACCTGGATGTCGATGCCGAGGTCGTCGATCGTCGTCCCGAGCGCCCCGAGCCTGCCCGCGAGGGTGCCGGTCAGGCCGAAGGCGGGGATCACCGCCTCGGGCTTCGGCAGCTCCAGTCCGAGGTCACGAAGGTCGATGCCGGGGATCGTGAGCGTCCCCGGGAGCGGGACGCGCTGGTGCGAGCCGCCCTTGAGCGTGAGCCCGGCCACCGAGTCGACGCCGATCTCGAGGTCGGCGTCGACGTCGGCGGAGCCCGGCACGATCTGCCTGACGAGGCCGTCCGACACGAAGCCGGCCTTCGCCCCGGTCTTCAAGGTGACGTTCAGCGACCGGTCGGTCTTGAACCGGAATTCGCCGACGACGGTCGTCTTCGAGAGCGTGACGGTGATCCCGTCCTGGGAGAGCAGGTCGCGAGGATCGGCGTTCGCCGCCTGATAGCTGATCCCCGCGTCGGTCAGGGTGAACCCATCCGGGAGGCTGTCGCCCGACCCCGCGATGCCGAGCTCCTTCGCCAGCCCGGAGAGCTGGTCGCCGGCGTCGCCGATCGCCTTGCGCAACAGCTTGAGCAGCGCGTCGCGGGCGTCGCCGACCTCGGGGACGACGGTCGCGACGATCGTCACCGCCTCGTCGATCTCGGACAGGGCCGCGGCAGCCTCGTCGAGGATCGGTTTCCCGGCAGCGAGCGTCGTCGGCCCCGCGTCCACCCCGTTCGACACGGCCTCGATGTGGGTCCGCGCCGCCGTCAGGTGGCCCACCACCTGGTCCTTCTTCGTGTCGTACGCGTCGATCTGGGCCTGCGACGGCACGTGCCCAAGGAGCGGTTGGAGGAGCGCCTTGCCGTCGGTGATCGCCTCGTCGATCACGTCGTGGACGAGCTGCTCGAGGCGGGCCCGGGCGAAGTCCAGGATGGTGCGAAGCAGCGTGGCGCCGAGGTCGCTCATGGCACGACCGCGACGGAGACCCCGACCGCGACCATGACGGCAGCCGTCGCGAGCACGGCGGCGGATGGAGCCAGGACGCGCAGGCCGAGCCGCCCCGGATCCTCGGCGAGCAGGAGGCTCGTCGCCATCGCCGCGACGATCAGGCCGCCGCTTCCGAGCATCGTGACCGGCAGCATCAGCGCCCAGCTCGCGCGGAGGCACCGCCACGCCGCTTCCAGCCCGAACCGGAGATCCGCGACGTCGGCGAGGCGGCCGTCCGGCGGCAGCGGGACGAGCCTGCGGCAATCCGCGATCGCCCGGCGCTTCGGCCGGGACAGCTGGTACGCGGCCGCGATCAGCAGCGCGACCACGATCCACGCCCGGCGATCGCCCGGCGCCGCGGCCAGCGCGCCGCTCGCCAGGATCCCGGCCGCGACCGTCGGGACGAGGAAGGCGGCCAGGAACAGGACCATCGCGCGCTGCTGGCGGCGGCGCAGGCTGTTGAGCGCCACGTGCCGGACGACGGGCAGCGCGAGCGGCAGCATCATCGCGACGGTCATCGCCGCAGCCTCGAGGGCGCCCCGTCCCGTCGCGCCGACGCTGGGAACCAGGCAGACCAGCAGCGCGCGCGCCGGCTGGATGGCTCCCGGGCCGGCCGACGCGCCGGTCGCGGCGACGTCGGCCACGGCGTGACCCGCCATCACGACCCAGGCCGCCGCGATCGGCGCCAGCAGCCACCATTCCGGCGCCCAGCGCCGGTAGCGCGTGAAGCGCCGGAGCGGCGCAGCGGGCGCGACGGCGGTCATCCGATGAAGAGGCTCACGCGACCCACGGTGATCGGCTCTGCCGGCGGAGGCGCGAAGGGCTCCACGCCGTCCGGCACGCCCGGCCCGACCGGCTCGAAGGACACCGAAAGACCGGCGGCATTCCAGAGGTTCGAGCTCACGAGGGACTCGACGATCGGCGTGATGTCGAAGACGTGGCGGAGTCCGGCAGGCTGGCCGTGTCCGTCCTCGGCGTTCAGCATCGGGAGCCCGAAGAATGTCAGGTTGCCCACGAAGTTGTGGGTCGGTTCGCCGCCGTCGGCTGGCTGGACATCGAGGAAGACCTCGAAGACGCCCGGATCGCCCTGTCCGGCGATGTCCTCGACATTGAGCTGGAACGTCGGCAGGCCGGCTGCGAAGTTCGAGAGCAGGTCGACCATGTCGGCCGGAACGGAGATCGGGATGCTCGTGGCATCGCCGACGAGCTGGAGGGGGGCGACGCTCGCACCCCCCAGCTGCGGCGGCTGTGGCGGAGTCGGGACAGGGCTCACGGGTGGCGCCACCGGCGCGGTCTGGTCGTCATACATGTACTGCAGCTGGTTGATGCTGTCCACGACCTGCGAGCTGGCCATCGAGAAGGCGCTGCCATCCGGCCGGTGGAACTGGAAGGCCTGGTTCAACCAGGCGGCGTCCCCGGGATTGGCCCGCCCACCGCCGAGGTCGATCCACGCGTTCCACAGCCGATCGATGTTGGCGTGATGCAGCCAGAACAGCGGGTCGAGCGGCGCGCAGCGCGTGTCCGGCATGAGCCCGCCGGCACAGCGACCCGCGCCCGCGGGCCCCATCAACCGGTGGATGGCATTGTGAGGGGTCACCTCGAGTGCCCCGAAGCCATTGCTCAGATGAGCCGGTGCCGAGCGCGGGCCGCCGAAGCCCGTGGCCGGCGGACCCGAGAAGGTCAGGTGGCGGAGCGCAGCGGCCGCACTGCCCTGGTTGGTCGGGACGAAGCCGCCGCGGTCCCAGACATCGTGCCGGCCGGGCGGGTTGATCCGGAGCGGGTTCGGTGAGCCGTCCGGCAGCGTCTGCAGCAGGAACGGGATCGGCACGCCGTTGCGTGGCGACGCCTGGTCGTAGTTCCAGTAGGGAAGGGCGAAGTCCTGCGGGCCGCCCTGGCTCAGGGCGATCTGACGGACGATGTTCTCGAACGCGAAGAGGTAGATCCGGTGCCACGGGAGGAAGAACCAGCTGCCGTGCTGGCAGTCACTCCAGCGCACGCCGGCCGGCGCCGGGTCGAAGGCGTCGTGGATCGCCGCCTGGAACAGCCAGCTCGTCGGATCGGTGATCGGCCGGCTCTGCATGACCTGGATCGCCCGAGCGTAGGCGAGCACGGTCGGATGCCAGTTCGCATCGGTCTGGAGCGTCCAGATGTCGCGCCGGACGAAGGTGGTGGGTGGCGGCGGCGGCGGAGGAGGCGGTGGCGGCGGCGGGACCGGCTGCTCGGCCGCGAGCTGGATGTCGTCGAGTCGGATGACCGTTCG
>DATBGP010000229.1:0-13524 GCA_036557925.1 Candidatus Limnocylindrales bacterium
CCGGCGAAGGACTGCTCGCGGCCTTCCAGCCGGTGACGGCGATCCGCGGCTCGCTCGTCGAGGTCTCGGAGCAGGCCGACCTGGAGCCGGCGATCTCGGCCAAGGTCTCGCTCGAGGTCATCTCGGCCTGGCTCCGCTCGAGCCGGCATCTCGGCGAGTTCAGCGCCGCCTGCCGGGCGCTGGCGGCGATGGACGAGGATCGTCGGCGGCTCGTGGTGGCGGAGGCGATCGACTGCGCCTCGCATCGGTTCGATGCGTGGGTGACCGCGTTGGCCGGACGCCGGCTGCGGGTCCAGCGCAGCGTCGCGCCGACGGGCGCGATCCTCGGCGCGTACGGCTGGGTCGAGGGACTCACCCGGGGTGGCGTCACCTCACGCGACGGTGGCTATGTCCACGCCCCGAGCGTCGGCCACGCCGCGACCGCCGGGATCCTCCGGAACGCCTACCTGACCCACAACCCGGACACGTCCTCCGGCGGCGCCTTCGCGGTGGACCTCTCGAGCGCCCGCGTCCGGCTGGCCCTCGAGGTCCTCGACGGGATCGCCCAGGGCCAGCCGCTCGGCGCGCTGCTCGGCTATCGCTTCGAGCGCGGCCTGCACGAGCACGGTCTCGACCGCTTCACGCGGTCGATCCGGGCGCAGGCACCGATCGTCGCCGCCAAGCTCACCGACCGGGGTGAGGACGTGCCCCGGGCGGCCCAGGAGGCGATCGCCGCGAACAACGTCGTCGACGGCGTCCGCCTGCACCAGCTCGACCGCCCGACGCTCCTCCAGGCGCTCGCCCAGGCGCCGGCCGACAATCCGTACCTGGTCGGGCCCTGGGTGGGTCCGTCGCCAGGCGAGCGCGACCTCCTCGAGGGGCTGCTCGACGATCTCGACGCCCAGCTCGACGCCGTCGCCGATGTCCTCGTCGCGGAATCCGTCCACCAGCTCGCCGGCGGCAACCTGGACCGGGCGGCCGCGGCGGTCGAGAGCCTGAGCGGCGGCTCCGCGCCGCCCGTCTCGCCCGACGTCGTCCGCACGCCGGCGCGTGGCGTCGCCGTCGGTCACCGCCTGCTCGTCCTCATGGGCACGTCGCCGGCCGGCACGGCCGGCTGGGCCGGCGGCGCGCCGCGCGCGAAGGCCGAGCCACGCCTGGAGGCCTGGGCGGAGCAGCGCCTGGGCCCGGCCTCGTCCATCTTCGTCGGGCGCGGGGCCGGCGGCCAGGACCGGACGCTCGAGGGAACCGGTCTCTGCGCACTGGACGTCGTGTTCTCGGCCGGCGTGCCGGAGCTCCTGATCGCCCGGCTGCTGAGGGCCCACCCGGATCTCGATGCCGCAACGCTCCGCTCCGACCTGGGGCGGATCGAGCCGGAGGCCGCGATCCCGGCGGGCCTCGTGTCATGGACGGCCGCGCTGGACGTCGCCCGAACGCTCGCGGCCGTGATCGCCGGCTCCGAGCCGGTCCTGCGGTCGGCCTTCGCGCGGTCCGCGGATCGTGCCACCCGCCGGATGGACGCGGGCGCCATCGGTGACCTCCTCGACCGGATCGGGCCGGCGCACCGGCCGCCCCCGGATGGCAGTCCGGGACCGGATCCGTCGATGCTGGATCCGCAGCAGCTGACCGGAGCGCGCCGGGACCTCGCGGCGGCGGTCGCGGCGCTCGACGGCGAGATCCCCGGCGACCCGGCGGCCGGCGGGCCCGGAGCGCCCGCGGCGGCGACCCCGGCGGCGATCGACGCGCGCGACGCGCTCGCCGCATTCGGGATCGGCCTGCCGGCCGGGGTCGGCGCATCCACCGTGGACGCAGATCGGACGCTCGTCGCCGAGGGTCGCCGCCGGCTGACCCTCGCGGACGAGGCGGTCGCGAGGGCGCTCGTCGACCGCGACACCGCCGCGACCCACACCACCACGGCCGGCCAGGCCACGGATCCGGCCGTCCGCGACGCCGAGACGGCCCTCGCCGACACCTGGCTCGATCGCGCGGCCGTGGCGGCGAACGACGCTGCGGCGGCCCTGTTCGGGGATGGCTTCCGGCTGCTTCCGCTCATCGCCCCGCCCGCGGCGAGCGACCTGTTCGCGAGCGCCGCGGACGTGGCCTCCGGGCCTCACCCGCTCGCGACCGAGAGCGAGATCCGCGGCTTCCTTCTCGACATGGCGTCGGTCCGCCCGCAGCTCGACGACTATGCGGACCTGCTCGTCCAGGCGGATGCCCTTGGCCGCGCGCCGCGACATCGCCTGATCCAGCTGGCCGCCGGCGACGACCCGGGCGCCGCCGCCTGGATCGCGAGGCCATTCGAGGACCGGCCGACGCCGGTGACGCCGGTCACGAGCCTCGTCGTCGAGTCCGCCGAGGACGTCGACCCCGACCAGCCGCTCGCCGGGCTCGTCATCGACGACTGGTCGGAGGTCGTGCCGGTCCGGGTCGCCCACACGAGCACCCTCGTCTCTCGGAACGGCGGGCCCGCGACGGTGGAGCCGCTCGTCACCACGGGGCTCGCCCTGAACGCGAACGGCCCCGACGCCCGGCCGCCACAGGCCATCCTCCTCGCGGTCTCGCCGGACGGCGACCGGTGGACCACGGATCGGCTCGTCGACACGCTCGAGGAGACGATGGAGCTGGCGAGGCTCCGGCTGGTCAGCCTGGAACGGGTGGCCCTGGCGGCTCGCGTGCTGCCGGCGCTCCAGGTCCAGAGCTGGTCGCTCCAAGGTGACCCTGCGCTCGATCTCACGCAGGTCGTCACCGCGCTCGCCAGGGCGGACAAGATGGTCCGCTACGTGAAGGACAGCTGACCATGGCCGACATCGTCGGGCTCCGGACCGCCCCGATCGCGAAGGAGCTCACCGCCATCTACCTGATCGAGCCGCCCGGCTGGACGCGGCTCGAGCCGCAGTCCGTCTCTGGCGAGCCGCTGCCCGGGATCGAGGCCCGCCTCCACGACCCGCTCTGGATGCTGGGTCGGCAGTGGCAGCTGGGCGAGCTCCAGGCCGAGGACGCCGGGACCCCCGTGGCCGTGCACGTCGAGTGGGAGACGCGGCGGATCGACACGTGGGCCCCGCGCGACGCCGGCGACGCGCGGCGCGTCGGGGGGGCGGACCTCCTCGAGCCCCTCGTCGAGCGTGAGCCGGCCGTCGAGCGCACCCCGGGCGTGCCGTTCGGGCCGGGGCGGCGTGCCCTGGCCGGCGCCGGGTCGCGCTTCCTCTGGATGCTCGACGATGCCGGGGTCGGCGTCGATCGGACGCGCCTGCTCGCGGATTGCGGGCTGGCAAAGGCCGATGTCGATCCGCTCTCCGAGGCACCGCTGCTCGACGTCGCCGGTCCCGCGATCGAGCGGGTCCTGGTCGGGCGCGTGGTGGATGGCGGCCTGCTCGCGACGGCCCTCGACGCCGCCCTCGCGACGAACCCGCCGACGGGGCCCGCCTGGCTCACCGGGAACGTCGACGGCTTCGCCACGGTCGCCCGGGCGTGGCTGGCCTGGTATCGCGGCTCGGTCGCGCCGGACGCGAGCACGACGGACGACACGTGGGTCGCCGACCGACTCGAGCACACGTTCCGGCTCCGGCTCTCGGGCGCCGAGCCCATCGGGCTGCGGGCACCGGCGTTCGGAGGCGGGCGCGTGGACTGGCATGCGTTCGACGCCGTCGACCAGGTGCCGGACGCCTCCGCGGCGCCGCCGCCGACCGAGGACCGCCGACGGACGATGCAGGCGACGCCCCTGCGGTTCTCCGGCATGGCCGCGGATCGGTACTGGGAGTTCGAGGACGGCCGCGTCAGCCTCGGCGACCTCGAGGCGGAGCGCTTCCAGCTCGCCCGGCTCACGCTCATCGAGTTCGCGACCGTCTTCGGCAACGACTGGCTCGTCGTGCCCATCGACGTCCCGTTCGGCTCGTTCACGCGGGTCGGCAAGGTCAGCTACACGACGACGTTCGGCGAGACCTTCGACGTGCCGCAGGCCGACGATCGCAGCCGTTCGGGCCGGTTCCGCCTCTTCGAGACGAGCATCGCGGGATCCGACCAGACGATCGACGGCCTGTTCGTGCCACCCGCGGCGCCGGCCGTCATGGAGGGGCCCGCGCTCGAGGAGGTGCTCTTCCTGCGCGATGAGATGGCGAACATGGCCTGGGCCGTGGAGCGCACTGTCCAGGCGCCGAGCGGCCGCGGCCGGGCGCGGGCGACCGAGCCGCGGCCGGACCCGTTCGAGCCCGGCACGGAGCAGGCCGAGCTGGACTACCTGCTCGAGACCGCCGTGCCGAAGGAGTGGATCCCGATCCTGCCGGTCCACGTCGCGGCGGCCGACGGCGAGCCGCCGAACCCGAACGCGATCGTCCTCCGGAAGGGAGCGATGGTCGACATCCGGACCGGTCAGGCGGTCGAGCCGCTGGGCCAGCTCCTCCACCCGATCCCCCTCGACATCCAGGACGAGGAGGTGCCCCGCGAGGGCGTCCGCGTCCGGCGGGTGCCCGTGCTCGCCCGCCGGCCAGACGGCACGTATGCCCGCTGGATCGCCCGACGGGTGTCGGTGGGCCGGGGCGAAGGAGCGAGCGGCCTGGCGTTCGACAGCGCCGTTCCGCGCAAGCCGTCGACGCCCTGAACGGCGACGGCCCGGCACCGATCCGGGGCCCACCAGTCCCCGTGACGTCGGCCGGCACCGAACACAGAAACAGGGCCCGAAGGCCCTGTCCCCGTTGGGTGACTCTGGTGGGCGATACTGGATTCGAACCAGTGACCCCGCGGATGTGAACCGCGTGCTCTAACCACTGAGCCAATCGCCCGAGGCGGTCGACTATACCCGCAGCCCCGGCCAGCGGGCAACGACCGCCTCCGGCTCGATCCCGTCCACCACCACCAGCTTCTCGCGCCCCGCGGCGCCCGCGACGAGGCGCACCGAGCGACGGGGGACGCCCAGCTCATCGGCCACGAGGCGCAGCAGCGACTGGTTCGCGGCGCCGGCGACGGCCGGAGCCGCAACGTGGGCCCGGAGCACGCCGTCGACCACGCCGTCGACGCGGTCGGACCCGGACCTCGGTGTCAGACGGACGGCGAAGCGCGCGCTGCTCTCGGCCAGGACTCAGATCAGCCGGAGGAGGACGGTCAGGACGATGAGCACGATCATCGGCGAGATGTCGATCGCGCCGGTGGACGGCAGCGCTCGCCGGACGGGGGCGAGGATCGGCTCGGTCGTCTGGTGGAGGAAGACGCCGAGCTGCGAGCGGCCGCCCGGATCGACCCACGAGATCAGGACCCGCCCGAGGATCAGCACCGTCAGCGCGAGCAGGGCGAGCTGGATCAGGTTGCCGAGGAAGAGGCCCACGGCCCGAGTCTACCAGCGGGCGTCAGCCCGACCCCCGGCCGCTCTCAGTGACGATGGCCGGCGGCGCCCTCGTGGTCGTGGCCGTGTGGCCGTTCGCCGAACAGCGCCCGGCCGACGCGGACGATCGTCGCGCCCTCCTCGACGGCGACCTCGAAGTCGTCGGTCATCCCCATCGAGAGCTCCGGGCCGAGCCCGGTCGAGCCGGCCCGGAGCCGCCCGGACAGCTCGCGCAGGGCGGCGAAGGTGGGCCGGGCGTCCTCCGCCCGCTCGACCAGCCGACCGACCGTCATCAGGCCGCGGACGTCGAGATGGTCGAGGGCCGCGAGGTCGTCGAGGACGCCGGCCAGGCCGTCGGGATCGAAGCCGGACTTCGCCGGGTCCCGGTCGACGTTGACCTGGAGAAGGACCTGGTACGGCGGCGCCGCGCTCCCCTCCTCCACGAGCCGGTCGAGCCGGGCGGCCAGCGCCACCGAGTCGACGCTCTGGATCGTCGAGAACGTCGCGAGCGCCCGCTTCGCCTTGTTCGATTGGAGCGGCCCGACCAGGTGCCACGTCGCGCCGGTCACCGCGACGGCCTTCGACTCGGCCTCCTGGACGCGGTTCTCGCCGAGCGTCGTCAGGCCCGCCTGGACCGCCGCACGGACGCGCTCGGCCGGAACCGTCTTCGTGACGGCGACGAGGGTCACCCCCGCCGGATCGCGCGAGACCCGGGCGCACGCATCGGCGATCCGGGCGAGCACCCGCTCGCGAGCGGCTCCGAGCTCCGCGACCCTGTCAGGTGGCATCAGCGTGGACCGAAGCGGTCCTCGCCCGCTGGACGTCCGAGGCGAAGGCGGCCGCGAGCACCGAAGCGAGCGGACTCAGACGTCGGTGAGCGAGGAGCGGAGCGGCCAACGCACGCATCGGCCGCTCATGCGGACGACCCTATTTCCGGCGAAGGAACGAGGGGATCTCCAGGTCGTCGGCGTCGTACGTGCTCGGCCGCTTCGCCGGTGCCGGCTCGCCGACGGTCCGGACGCTCGAGGGCGCCATGACCGCCGCCGCCGCGGCCTGGTCGCTCCGGCCGTTCTCGACCGTCGAGCCGTTGCCGGACTCCTGGCGCTGGCGCTCGAGCTCCTCGAGGAAGTCGCGCTCCCGCGGCGCTCGCAAAGACGCCCCCTCGGCGGCCGGCTGGGCGGCCTGGGCGTGGCGCGCGGTGTCGCGCTTGCGGCTGCCATCGAAGCCGGTGGCGATGACGGTGATCATCACCTCCTCGCCGAGGCGCTCGTTGAAGCTCGTCCCGAAGATGATGTTCGCCTCCGGGTCGGCCGCGGCGCGGATCTCCTCGGCGGCCTCGGTCACCTCGAAGAGGCTGAGGTTCGCGGAGCCGGTGATGTTGAACAGGATCCCCTGGGCGCCGGTGATGTTGACCTCGAGGAGCGGGCTCGCGATCGCCTGGCGCGCGGCCTCGACGGCCCGGTTCTCGCCGGTCGCCCGGCCGATCCCCATGAGGGCCGAGCCGGCGTCCTTCATGATCGCCCGGACGTCCGCGAAGTCGAGGTTGATCAGGCCCGGCATCGTGATGATGTCGCTGATCCCCTGGACGCCCTGGCGGAGCACGTCGTCGACGACCCGGAACGCGTCGATGATCGACGTGTTCTTCTGGACGACGTCCTTCAGGCGGTCGTTCGGGATCGTGATCAGGGTGTCGACCTGGGCCTTCAGCTCCTCGGCCGACTTCTCCGCGACGAGCTTCCGCTTCGCGCCCTCGAACCCGAACGGCTTCGTCACGACGCCGATCGTGAGGGCGCCGGCCTCCTTCGCGAGCTGGGCCACGACCGGCGCCGCGCCGGACCCCGTGCCGCCGCCGAGGCCGGCCGTGATGAACACCATGTCCGAGTCGGCCAGAGCCTGGGCGATCTTCTCCGAGTCCTCCTCGGCCGCGCGGGCGCCGATCGCGCTGTCGCCGCCGGCACCGAGGCCGCGGGTGATCTTGTCGCCGATCCGGATCTTGTGCGGCGCGTCCGACTGGAGGAGCGCCTGGGCGTCCGTGTTGCAGGAGATGAACTCGACGCCCATCATCTCGGCCCGGATCATCCGGTTGACGGCATTGCTCCCGCCGCCACCGACGCCGATGACGCGGATCAGCGCGAAGTTCTCGGAATCGGACCGCAGCGTCATCGCCTTCCTCCGGGGCTCCCTGGCTCGGTTGACGGCCGGGCCGCTCGGCGTGGCCGTCGAGTGTCTGCGCGGGTGTGCCGGCGAACCGTCCATCGCGTCGCAGCGCGGGCCCGTCGGTGCGGCGGAGTCTACCACCGGCTCGATGGCACCGGGCACCCCGACGCGATACGGCATTCGCCCGATGGACATGGCCGCCGGCCGGCTGCGAGGCTCCCGGACCCGGTACCGGGAGAGCGGTACCCCGGTCGGAGCGCGCGGGTGCGATTGCGGGAACGGACTTCACGAGCGGCCGTCTCGGCCTGGCTCCTGGCGGCGACCGTCGGTGCCGTCGGGATGACCGGCATGTCGTCGGCGCTCGCGGTCGACCGGCCCGCGACGGTCCCGCTCACCGGGCAGGTCCGCGACACGTCCGGATCGGCCCTGGCCGGCGTCCCGCTCGTCGTCGCCGAGGAGCTGCCGCCCGACGGTGGGCTCGCCGGCTGGCAGGTGACGACCGCGGGGGACGGCACGTTCGCGGTCGGGGTCCTGCCGTGGGGCACGGCCGACGCCCCGGCGACCGTGACGATCCGGGCCGACCCGGCGGCGCGGGTCCGGACCGAGTCCGGCGGCTGCAGCCGGACGTTCGCGGTGAGCCTCTCCGACACGCGACCCCTGAGCCTGGCCGAGACGCTGGCCCCGGCGGCGATCGACCTCGTCGCGACGACGAGGGTGGTCGGCGAAGTCTGTGGCGCGACGGCGACCGCGCCGTCCGTCGCCGCCGGCCTGGGCGCGCCCGCCCGCGGAGACGGCCCGACGCCGCCGCCCACCGACGGGCTCTCCTCGAGCCTCGACCGCTCGACCGATCGGCCGGCGACGGCGCTCCTCGTCGGGTTCGGGCTGGGCTTCGTGCTGGCCCTGCTCTTCGTCCTCCCCCGCTCCGGGCTCCGCCGCCGCGACTGAGCGGCTCGCGGTCCCGGCCCGTCAACCCCGGCTCAGCCCGGCAGGAAGCTCAGGACGACCGTCCGGTCGGCGTTGTCCGGGTTCGGATCGAGGAGGGCGATCGACTGCCACGTCCCGAGCCCGAGATCGCCGCCGATCACCGGCACCGAGATCGAGGGCGCGGCGATGAGCGGCAGGACGTGATCGGCGCCGTGGCCCGGCGATCCGTGCCGGTGCCGCCAGCGGTCGTCGCGAGGCAGGAGCCGGTCCAGCGCCGCCAGCGCGTCGTCGTCGGAGCCCGCGCCGAGCTCGAGGATCACGACCCCCGCGGTCGCGTGCGGCACGAACACGTTCAGCAGGCCGTCGCGCCCGGTCGCCTGCTCGGCGACGAACCGGCGACACGCACCGGTCAGGTCGGTGAAGCCACGCTCGCTGCCGGTCCGGACGGTCAGCCGGGCGTGCGTCATCGCGCCGCGGGCACGCCGGGTCGGCCGGCCCGCCAGCCCCACTCGCGGCGGCCGCTGATCCCGTCCATGGTCATCGCGAGCTCGTTGGGGCCGGCGTAGAACCAGCAGGTCGTGGGCCAGGTCAGGGGGCCGAGCGCCACCAGCCGGGTCAGGTCGGCGACGAGATCGTCGGCGGTCAGGGCGTCCACCGGTCCCGGACCGCCCGCCGGCTCGGCCCCGTGCCCGGGATCCGGCGACACCGGGCTGGCCTCCAGGTCGCATCCGCCGAGGACGATCTCGAGCAGGGTCATCTTCAGCAGGAACCGCGAGGTCCGCGGATCGGCGACCCGGCGGCCGTCGATCACGTCGTCGATCCAGACCCGCGGGTCCGGCAGGTCGGCATCGGCGAGCGAGAACCCCCAGGCGCAGTTGCCCTGGGGCTCGACGAGGAACCGCCCGAGACCGTCGACCGGGGCGACCGTCTCGACCGACGCCAGGAGATTCTGCCGGAAGAATCCGGGCCAGCCCGCGAGCGTCGTCAGGGCCCGGGCGAGCGCGTCGGGGAGCGGCATGGACGGCGGGCGGGGGCGGGCGCTCCGCGGCAGCCCGAGCCAGCCCGTCAGGAGGCGCTGGAGGACGTCCGCCGGCGGCTCCAGCAGCAGATCGAGGGGGAAGCGATCCGCGCCCGGCATCGGCCGCCGATCAGGGGAAGATCGAGCGCAGCGCGTCCCGGATCCGGCCGAGACCGCCGGAGGCGGGCGCCGACTCGTAGCGCATCGGCTCGTCCGCGTCGATCGCCGACGCGCCCCAGAGCAGCAGCCCGACCGCCGTCGAGTAGCCGGGGTTCAGGATCGTGTCGACGAGCCCGCCGATCCCCGTCGGGGCGGCGATCCGGACCGGGATCCCGAGGACCTCGCGGCCGAGCTCGGCCGTCCCCGCGAGCTGCGCCGCACCGCCGGTGAGGATGATTCCCGCCGGCAGCATCCCGCCGCCGGCGTTGCCCATCTCGCCCCGCATCAGCTCGAACGTCTCGCGCATCCGGGCCTCGATGATCTCGCAGACCTCGCGGCGGCGGATCGACCGGCCGGCGTCCTCGCCGAGGACGGTGATCGAGATCTCCTCGTCGTCCTCGACGCTGTCGAGGTTGCACGTGCCGTGCTGGATCTTCAGCTCCTCGGCGACCTGGAGGCTCGTCTTCAGGCCGAGGGCGACGTCGTTCGTCACGTTGTTGCCGCCGATCGGAAGGACGGCCGTCCGGAAGGGCGAGCCGTCGGCGAACATCGCGAGGTCGATCGTGCCTGCGCCGAGGTCGGCGACCGCGACGCCGAGCTCCTTCTCGGTCTCGTTCAGCACGCTGTCCGAGGAGGCCAGCGCGGACGCGACCAGCTCGTCGATCTTCACGCCGGCCGCGTTCACGCACTTCGAGAGGTTCTGGACCGCCGTCGCGGCGCCGGTCACGATGTGGACCTCGACCTCGAGGCGGAGGGCGCTCATCCCGAGCGGGTCCTTCACGCCCTCCTGGCCGTCGACCTTGAAGCCGCGCCGCTCGACGTGGAGGACGACCTCGTTCGACGGGATCGAGACGGCCCGGGCGACCTCGACCGCCCGGTTCACGTCCTCGCGGCTGACCTCCTTGCGCGGTCCGCTGACCGCGACCTGACCGGGCGAGTTCAGGCTCTGGACGTGCTGCCCGCCGACCGACACGAACGCGCGGTCGATCTTCCAACCGGACAGGCGCTCGGCCCGCTCGACGGACTCGGCGATCGATCGGACGGTCTGGTCGATGTTGACGACGACGCCCTTCTTCAGGCCGGAGGACGGAACGGTCCCGTGTCCCATGATCGTCAGGCGGCCGTCACGGCTGACCTCGCCGATCAGCGTGCAGACCTTCGACGTGCCGACGTCGATCCCGACGAGGACCGCTTCTCTCTCCACGTTCGTCGTCCGTGCCTCCTGGGCTGCTGGTCTAGACGAAGTGGCGCCGGATGAGCGCCACGTTGTTGAAGATCCGCAATCCGAACGTGATCAGGGCCACGAGGTAGAGGTCGAGGCTGAGGCGATCGCCGATGAACGTGAGGATGACCGCCACGATCGCGTTCGTGAGGAACCCGCTGATGAAGATCCGATTGTCGTAGACGCCGTCGAGCTCGGCCCGGACGGCCCCGAGCACCGAGTCGAGGGCGGCGAGGATGGCCACGCCCGCGTATCGGGTGAACTCGAAGCCGACGTTGACGTTGAGGATGAGCCCGGCGAGGACGCCCAACAGGAGACCAGCCAGGGGTAGGAACACGCCTCGCCGCCCTCTCTCCGGTGCGTTTCGGCAAGGCTACCCGACGCGAGAACCGGCTGCCACGTCACGGCCGGGGGCTCGCGGACGGCCGGGCCGATGGCTTCGGGGTGGGCTTCGGGATGTACGTCCCGTCGCGATCGTCGCCCAGGACGACGCTCTGGATCGTGTCCTCGCGACCCGCGAGCAGCGAGGCGAGGAGCTGGACCTGGCCGGGGATCAGCGCCGGCGTCCGCTGGCTCCGGCCGTAGAAGCCGAAGACCGCCGACCAGCCCTTCGGGCCGGTGCCCACCGTGAACCCCTTCTCGTCGCTGATCGTGACGCCGAGCTTCGGGGCGTGGCTGCCGATCTGGTCCGGCGTGAGGGAGCCCAGCCGGAGGGCCGCGTCGAGGTCGACGGGGTCGAGGATCGACCGGATCCCGAGCGCCACGGCGCTCGTCCGCTGGTCCGTCACGACGGGCAGGCTCGCGACCCCTTCGGGCGGCTTCGTCCCGACGTCGGCGAAGATCAGGCCGCTCTCGTCCACCGCGAACCGGTGCGCGCCGACGCCCCAGAGGACAACCGGCCGGCGCTCGGTGACCGCGATCCGGAGCACGTCGGGCAGGCCGACCCCGACCGCGACGCCGCCGATCGAGGGGATTCCGAGCAGGCGCTCGACGATCGGCTGCGTCGCGAGGCCCACGAGGTTCGTGCCGGGCTCCACGGCGACCTGCTCGCGGATCGTGTCGTCGGGCGTCACGACGTTGCCCTGGATCTCGAGCCGGTCGAAGCCGACGGCCGACGTCGTGGCGAGCCCGTAGACCGCGCCCGCGCTGATGAGCATCGCGAGGATCGCGCCGGAGCGCATCGGCGACAGCCGGGCCGAGGCGCGGCGCACCCGGGGCCGGCGTCGCGGCGTCCCGGCGGCCGTCCGGTAGCGCCGCGTCGTGGGCGGGCTCATCGCGGCAGGTCTCCCGGGGTGATCCGCCGGCCCGCTCGCGCGGCGTGGCGCTCGAGGGCGAGGTCCACGACCCTCGCGCAGACGTCGCCGAACGTGTAGCCGCCGTCGGCCGGCATCGTCGGGAAGAGACTGATCGGGGTGAAGCCCGGGATCGTGTTGATCTCGGAGAGGAAGACGTCGTCGCCGCGGACGAGGAAGTCGATGCGGGCCAAGCCCTCGGCGCCGATCGCCCGGTAGGCGTCGCGGGCGATCTTCAGGATGCTCGCCTTCATCGCTCCCGGGATCTCCGCCCGGATCGAGGTCTCGGACAGGCCGGGCGTGTACTTGGCGGCGTAGTCGTAGAACTCGTGCCCGGCGAGGATCTCGCCCGGGCCGTAGAGCTCGAGGCGGGCATGGTCGTTGCCGATGACGCTGACCTCGAGGTCCCGGGCGCCCGCGAGGTACGCCTCCGCGAGGGCGACCCGATCGTGACGGAACGCCTCGTCGAGGGCCGCGGGGATCTCCTCGGGCCCGTGGACGATTGTGATCCCGACCGACGAGCCGAGGTTCGCGGGCTTCACCATCAGCCGGCCCGTCTCCGTGCCCGCGGCGAACGCCTCCAGCTGGTCCCGGACGGCATCGCGGTCGCCGCGCCAGCGCTCGGCCCGGACCTCGACCCAGTCGGTGACCGGCAGGCCGATCCCGCGCACGAGCCGCTTGAAGATCGCCTTGTCCATCCCGATCGCGGACGCGGTCACGCCCGAGCCGGTGTAGGCCACGCCCGCCGCCTCGAGCAGCGCCTGGACCGTGCCGTCCTCGCCGAACGGCCCGTGGAGGGCGATGAACACGAGCGGCGGCGGATCGGCGGCGGCCAGCCGGTCGATCGCGGCGCCGGCGCTCGCCGGACCCTCCGCGCCGAGCGCCGCCGGGCCGTCGTAGTCGCCGGCCGGTCGATCGCCGCGGCGATGGTCGCGGGGCAGCCACCACCACCGCCCGTCGAGGTCGATCAGCACCTGGGTCACGTCCTCGCCACGTTCGCGCAGCGCGTCGGCGATCGCGGTCCCCGAGACGACCGAGACGTCGTGCTCGGCCGACGGGCCGCCCAGGAGGACGACGATCGGCGGATGTGCGCTCGGCGGCGTCCGGGCCTCGGTCATCGGCCGGCCTCGCCGCCCCAGTCGCCGAGGAACACGATCTCCGGCACGAGTCGCACCCCGGTCTCCGCCTCGACCGCCGCGGCCACGTCCTGGGCCAGGCCCCGGACGTCGGCCGCCGAGCCACGCCCGTCGTTCACGAGGAAGTTCGCGTGCTTCGTCGAGACGGACGCGCCGCCCCGCCGATGGCCTTTCAGGCCGAGCGAATCGATGATCCGGCCCGCCGAGTCGCCGGGCGGGTTGCGGAACGTCGATCCGGCCGACGGGATGCCCAGCGGCTGGTGCTCCCGGCGCCAGCGCCGGATCTCGTCGAGCCGGGCGGCGATCGTGGCGGGCTCGGCCCGGCGGAG
>DATBGP010000230.1:0-2980 GCA_036557925.1 Candidatus Limnocylindrales bacterium
CTCGGCCATCGGCATGACCCGCAACCCGTCCATCGCCGCCTCGAGCGCCTTGATGGGATCGACCTCCGTGACGATGACGTTCGCGCCCATTCCCCGCGCCCGGCTCGCCACGCCCTTGCCGCACCACCCGTAGCCGGCCACGACGAGGTTCTTCCCGGCGAGCAACACGCTCGTGGCTCGCAAGATGCCATCGACGGTCGATTGCCCGGTCCCGTAGCGGTTGTCGAAGAGGTGCTTCGTCTGGGCCTCGTTCACGGCCACGACCGGGAAGCCGAGCGCCCCGTCGGCGGCCATCGCCTTCAGCCGGATCACGCCGGTGGTCGTCTCCTCCGTCCCGGCCAGGACCTCCTTCACCTGCTCCGGCCGCTCGCTGTGGAGGAGCGAGACCAGGTCGCAGCCGTCGTCCATCGTGATCTGGGGATGGGTGTCGGCGACGCGGTTCAGGTGGTCGTAGTACGTGTCGCGGTCCTCGCCGCGCCGGGCGAACGTGGCGATCCCGTACTCGGCGACGAGGGCCGCCGCGACGTCGTCCTTCGTCGACAGGGGGTTCGAGGCCGCGAGGACCACGTCCGCGCCGCCGGCCTTCAGCGTCCGCATGAGGTTCGCGGTCTCGGTCGTGACGTGGAGACACGCCCCGATCCGGATGCCCGCCAGCGGCCTCTCCCCCTCGAACCGCTCGCGGATGAGCCGGAGGACGGGCATCTCTCGCTCGGCCCATTCGATCCGGCGGATGCCCTCCTCGGCCAGGCCGAGGTCGCTGACGTCGTGGGGCGGCAGGCCGGTGCCGGGCGGGGTCGCGGTCTCGGTCATCGGGCGTCGGTCTCCTTGCGGGTGAACAGGCGTCGGAGCGGGCCGGCGAAGTCGGGCCAGGGCGAGCCGAGCCGGTGGGCGAGGCGCTCCTCGAACCGGACGTGCTCGTCGTAGCCGAGCCGGCGGTAGGCCTGGAGGGCCGGTGGGTTGTCGGAGCGGACGTTGAGCACGACCTGGTCGCAGGTTCGCAGCAGCTCGGCGGTCACGGCGCCGGTCACGGCGGTCGCGAAGCCGCGTCCACGATAGTCGACGTGGGTCAGGACGTTGCCGACCACCGCCAGCTTCGCCCGCGGGCTGACCACGTGGGTCCCGGCCGCGGCCACGAGACGGCCGTTGACGCGGACGCCGAAGTAGACGCCGTCGGCGATCGCCGAGGACGGGAGCCACGAGGCGAAACCCAGCTGGTACAGGCGATTGAGCTCGCCGATGTCGATCGGCAGGAGCCGCCGGACGTCGGCCGGATACGGCCGGAACCGTGCCCGGTCGACCCACATCCGGACCATCTGCGGGCCCGGATCGAGGCGATAGACGGACTGGACGGCTTCGACGGCCTCCGGCAGGACCGCGACGTAGGCGGCGCGGGGCCGGACGACGTCGCGGAGCACCGCCTCGATGCCCTCGGAGCGGCCCATCACGAACAGCGGCTGCGGGGTGAGGCCGGAGTACTCCAGCGCGAGCGCGACGAGCCGGTCGGCGTCGAACGCCCCGCCCCAGCGGGTCTTCGAGAACTCGCGGTCCTCGAGGTCGCAGAGGGCATAGGCCGCGAGGAGACGATCGGTCTCCAGGAACATCCGGAGCTGTGCCCGATCGGTGATCGCGCGCGTCGTCAGGCCGTGGGCTCGGCTTCGTGTCGCGGCGACGCTGGCCATCAGCCGGCGGCCTCCGTCGCCTCGCCGGGCGATGGCTCGGCCGGCGATGGCTCGGCCGTGGCCGGCTCGGGCGGCGATGGCTCGGCCGTGGCCGGCGCCGGCGGTCTCGGCGGGCGGGCGGCGTCCCGGCGCAGCGTGGCGGCGAGGACGGCCGCGCGGAGCCCTTCGGCGAACGGCGCCTCGACGACGCCCTCCTCGGTGACGATCCCGCTGATCAGCTCGGCCGGCGTCACGTCGAACGACGGGTTCCGGACCTCCGTGCCCGCCGGGGCGATCGAGACGCCGCGGATGAACAGGACCTCGTCGGCCGGTCGCTGCTCGATCTGGATGCCGTCGCCATCCGCCGTCTCGAGGTCGATCGACGAGGTCGGGGCGGCGACGAGGAACGGGATCCCGTGCCGGGCAGCCAGCACCGCGAGGGGATACGTCCCCACCTTGTTCGCGGTGTCGCCGTTCGCGGCCACGCGATCGGCGCCGACGATCACGACGTCGACCTCGCCGTCCTTCATCAGCGAGCCCGCCGCGACGTCCGGGATCAGCGTGTGGGGCACGCCCGCCTGCTCGAGCTCCCAGGCGGTCAGCCGCGCGCCCTGGAGGTACGGCCGAGTCTCGTCGACCCAGACGCTCAGCTCGCGGCCGGCGTGGTGCGCCGCCTGGACGATCCCGAGCGCCGTCCCGAACTGGCCGCACGCGAGCGGCCCGGTGTTGCAATGGGTGAGGATCCGGAGCGGGCCGAACTCCTTCGTGGGCAGCGAGCCCAGCCCGAACTCCGCGAGCCGGCCGTGGTCCGTCGTCGCCTCGGAGACGATCGCATCGGCCTCCTCGCGAAGCGCGTCGGCGATCAGCCCGCCATCGTCCGACAGGTCGCCCTCGGCCTCGTAGCGAGCCATCATCCGGTCGACCGCCCAGCCGAGGTTCACCGCGGTGGGCCGGGAGGCGCGCAGCGCCGTCGCGGCGCCCCGCAGGATCGCCCGGCGGGCATACGGCAGCGTCTCCCTCGCCCGCTCGGCGGAGAGCGCCATCCCGATCGCCGCCACCTGGCCGATCGCCGGCGCGCCGCGGACGACCATCTGGCGGATCGCCGTCGCCGCCTCCGGACCGTTCCGGACCTCCACCTCGACGAGCTCGTCCGGGAGCTTCCGCTGGTCGATGAGGAGGAGCACGCCGTGGTCCTCGCGGAACGGCGTCCGGAAGCCGGTCGGCGGGCCCGGCGCCGCCGGGGCCGGCTCCTCGCCGCGGAGCGCGGCGCTCGCCGGATCGAGGATCGCGCCCGCCGCCTCGGCCGAGGCGCGCTGCAGCTC
>DATBGP010000231.1:0-11249 GCA_036557925.1 Candidatus Limnocylindrales bacterium
CCCGCTCGAGCAGGATCTTCGTCCCGTCGACGATCTCGTCCCGCATCCCGTCGTAGAGGTCGTTGTGCATCTGCTCGACGAGCTCGTCGTCGCTCAGCGCCCGGAGGTCGATCTCCTCGTAGTCCGCCACCGTCGTGCTCCTGAACGCCGCCCAGTACCCATCGGTCCGGCCGTCCGGCGCCATGCCTCTGGCGCGAGTCCGTCGCTGCCAGGCGACGGGTTCCACATCGTGGAACAGTGCCGTATGATGGAACGCAGGCCGGGAATCTAGCCCACGAGGCGGCGGGGTGTCCAGAGTCCAGTCCATCGAACGAGCATTTGCCGTGCTGTCGGCGTTGACCGACGGCCCCAGCGGCGTGACCGAGGTGGCCGAACGCGCCGAGCTGCCGAAGTCGACCGCGGCCCGGATGCTCGCCTCGCTCGCCCGCGAAGGCGCGGTCGAGCAGCTCCCGGGCGACACGCGGTACCGGCTCGGGCCGCGGATCGAGTCGCTCGCCACCGGGCTCGCCACGACCCGCAGCCTGGTCGCCGTCGCGCGGCCGCACCTCGCGGAGCTGGCGGCGACGCTCGGCGAGGCGGCAGGCCTGTCGATCGCCGATGGGCGCGAGGTCCACTACGTCGACCAGGTCGACGCCCCGATCCCGAACCCGGTCGGCATCCGCGACTGGACGGGCTCGCGCGTCCCGATGCACGCCGTGTCGTCCGGTCTCGTGTTCCTCGCCCATCGCCCGGCCGCGAGCGCCGACCGCTACCTCTCGGAGCCGCTGACCGCGCTGACCGACCGGACCGTCACCGACCCGACGGCGATCCGCGAGCGGCTCCGGGCGATCGCGCTGGCCGGCTACGCCTGGGTCCACGACGAGTTCGCGATGGGCATCTCGTCCGTGGCGGCGGGGATCGCCGATGCGAGCGGCGAGGTGGTCGCGGCGGTCCACGTCCATGGACCGTCGTACCGATTCCCGCCACCGGGCCGGGAGGCGGCGCTGGGCCTCGTCGTGGCGACGGCGGCCGCGCGGATCGCCCGATCGCTCCGTCAGGCGGCGCGCTGAGCCAGCCAAGCCCCGTCCCTGGACGCCGACCTTGTGCACTGCCGCTCAGGGGGTCCGTACCTTCGGTCGTGGGCTCGATTCCTTGTGAATCGCGTGCCTGGTCGGCGTTCGATCGAAGAATCGGGCCTTGCGGCCATTCCCCGATCCGTTGTGTCGCGAGGAGCGGCATCGGACAAGTCGAGCGTGGCCGCCGCTCAGCGGGCGAGGCACCCGCCGGGGGAGGGACGTGGGTTCAGCTGGCCCCGATCCCGGCCGCGGGTGTCCCGGCCGGCGGCGTCTCGGCCGGGGGCGCCGCGTCGGCCACCGGCAGCCGGATCGAGAAGGTGGTGCCCTTGCCGACCTCGGACCGCACGGTCAGCCGGCCCGACGCGTTCTCGGCGAAGCCGCTGACCATCGCCAGCCCCAGGCCGGTCCCCTTCCCCGGCGGCTTCGTCGTCATGAACGGCTCGAACACCGTGTCGATCAGCGTGTCCGGGATGCCCACGCCGGTATCGATGACCTCGATGTCGGCCTCGGCCTCGCCGGGCACCTGCACCAGCGCGATCGTCACGACGCCGCCATCGGGCATCGCGTCCCGCGCGTTCAGGGCGAGGTTCACGAGCGCCTGCTCCAGCTGGCCGACGACGATTCGCACGAAGACGGGCTCGGACGGGAGGCGGAGCTCGACCGCGACCGTCCCGCCGATCAGCCGCCGGATCAACGGCTCGATCCCGCCGATCACGCGGCGGAGGTCGACGACCGTGGCCTGGGCCTCGTCCTTGCGGGCGAAGTCGAGCAGCTCGCGGGTCAGCTGCTGCCCGCGTGCGACCGCCTCGAGGATCGCATCGGCGTCCGCGACTGCCGCCGGATCGCTGCTGCCCCGGATCAGCTCGGCGTAGCCGCGGGCCGCCGTCAGCGTGTTGTTGAAGTCGTGGGCGATGCCGCTCGCGAGCAGTCCCACGGCACCCATCTTCTGGGCCTGGAGGAGCTGGGCCTCGAGCCGGACGCGCTCGGTGACGTCGACGAGCTGGCCGGCGATCCCCATCGGCCGACCGTCGGGCCCCAGCATCGCCGCCGCGTAGATGTCGATCCAGCGTTCCTGGCCGTCCTTCGTCAGCCGCCGGACCCGGTCGCCGAAGGTGGGCTGACCCGCGAAGGTCCGACGGATCCGCGCGACGCCCTCCTCGCGCTCCTCCGGCGGCGTCATGTCGGGCGGGATCTGGTGCCCGATCATCTCCGCCGTCGTCCAGCCGAACACCCGCTCCGCCGCAGGGTTCCAGATCAGGACCCGTCGCTCGAGGTCGAACGCCTGGGTGGGCACCGGCGAGGACCGGACGATCGCGTCGAGGATCTCCGTCGTCTCGCGGAGCCGGGCCTCCGCCCGGTCGCGGCGGACGATCTCGGCGTCGTTCGCGGCGATGGTCGTGAGCAGCCGCCTCGTCGCGCGCCAGTCGAGCGCCAGCGCGAACGTCGTGACCGCGGCGAAGGAGATGACCGTCAGGACGCTCGCCCCGACCGGCAGCCGGCCGCTGAGCGGCCCGACGAAGAGGGCCACGGCCACGGCGCCGGTCGCGGTGATCGCCGAAGCCACGAAGACCATCGCGAGCTGGCGGCCGCGGAGGATCGGCTGGACGAGCCCGACGGCGATGAGCGGGAGGACGAGGGCGAACGCGATCCCGAGCGGCGAGACGGCCGCGGCGAGGACCGCCTCCACGTCGAGCCCGATCGCGGCCACGGTCCGGCCGCCGGGTCGGTCGCCGAGCGCGAGGGCGGCGAGGATCAGCATCGGCAGGACGAGCGCGACGATCGCCTGGGGCACGGATGTGATGAGCCCGAGCGGGATTCCGACCAGGCCGAGCGACGCCGCCGCCAGCGGCGCGCCGATGATCAGCGTCCGGAGCCAGCGCTCGTCCCGAGTCGGCTCGGCCGGCGGCGGGAGGGCGCCGGAGGGTGCCCTGGGAGCGGCTCCCGTGTCCCTCGAAGCGCGTGCCGAGACCTCCGCCGCGCTGGGCGGCGGAGCGGTGGCAGGCGAGGCAGCGTCGGACGCGGTCATCTGGGTTGCGCCTCGGGCAGGCTCGCGAATCGTAAGCGGCTTGACCAGACCCCCGGCGTCCCTAGCCGGTTTCGACGAGCTCCGCGCCCGCGGCGTCGGCGGCGGCCGTCGTGGACGGAGGCCCGCCGGCCGGCACGGACGGGTCCTCCAGCGGCATCCCGGCGCCGTGCCGGTAGAACGGCGTCGTCTGCGGCGGCAGCGGCGTGTTGCCGGCGATGAGGTCTGCCGCCTTCTCGGCGAGCATGATCACCGGGGCGTAGATGTTGCCGTTCGTGACGTAGCGCATCGCGCTCGCGTCGACGACCCGCAGCCCCTCGACCCCGCGGACGGCCATCGTGAGCGGGTCCGTGACGTCGTCGGCGCCCGTGCCGAGCCGGGCGGTGCACGACGGGTGGAGGGCCGTCTCGGCATCGCGGGCCACCCAGCCCAGGATCTCCTCGTCGGTCTCCACCGACGGACCGGGCGAGATCTCCCCGGTGGAGAACGGCTCGAACGCCGCTTGGGTGAGGATCGAGCGCGCCGCCCGGATCGCCTCGACCCATTCCCGCCGGTCCTGCTCGGTCGAGAGGTAGTTGAAGCGGATCGCGGGGTGCTCGCGCGGGTCGGTCGATCGGATCGCCACCGATCCCCGCGCGTCCGAGTACATCGGCCCCACGTGGACCTGGTAGCCGTGGCCGTCCACGCCGGCCGTGCCGTCGTAGCGGATCGCGAGCGGCAGGAAGTGGAACATCAGGTTCGGGTAGTCGACGTCGTCGTTCGAGCGGACGAACCCGCCGGCCTCGAAGTGGTTCGTCGCGCCGGGCCCGGTCCGCAGGAACAGCCACTCGGCGCCGATGAACGGGCGCCGCCACTTCTCGACCGCGTAGGGCTGCATCGACACCGGCTCCTTCGAGCCGTGCTGGATGTAGACCTCGAGGTGGTCCTGGAGGTGACGGCCCACGCCCGGCACGTCGGCGACGACCGGGATGCCGAGTTCGGCGAGCAGGGCCGCGTCGCCGACGCCCGAGAGCTGGAGGAGCTGCGGCGTGTTGAACGCGCCCCCCGCGAGGATCACCTCGCCGGCGACGATCGTCTCGGTGCCGCCGCCCTGTCGCTCGATCTCCACGCCGGTTGCGCGCGTGCCGTCGAAGCGGATCCGTGTCACGAACGTCCGGGTCCGGATCGAGAGATTCGGCCGGCGCCGGACCGGGTGGAGATACGCTCGCGCAGCGCTGATGCGCCGGCCGTGGCGGATGTTCCGGTCGAACGGGGCCACGCCCTCCTGGCGATAGCCGTTGACGTCGGTCGTCCGTGGGTAGCCCGCCTGCTCGGCCGCATCGAACCAGGCCTGGAACAGCGGGCTCGTGGCCGGGCCGCGCTCGAGCGCCAGGGGACCGCCGTGTCCCCGCCACGGGTCGTCCGGCGCCGCGGCCGTGCAGTCCTCCATCCGCTTGAAATACGGCAGGCAGTGCGCGTACGACCACGTCTCCATGCCGGGGTCGGCGGCCCAGCGCTCGTAGTCGAGCGGGTTGCCGCGCTGGAAGATCATCCCGTTGATCGACGACGAGCCGCCGAGGACCTTGCCGCGGGCGTGGTAGACGCGCCGACCGTCCATGAAGGGCTCCGGCTCCGACTCGTATTGCCAGTCGTACCAGCGGCTGCCGATGGGGAACGTCAGCGCGGCCGGCATGTGGATGAACGGGTCGAGCCGGTAGTCGGGGCGGCCGGCCTCGAGGACGAGGACGCGTGTGCCGGGGTCGGCGGTGAGGCGGTTCGCGAGCACGCTGCCCGCGCTGCCGCCGCCCACGATCACGGAATCCCACGCGCGGTCGGCCATGGCCGCCGATCCTAGCGCGAGGTCCGGCTCGTCGATGCGGGTGTCGCGCTCACGGATCGGCGCGGACGACCTCGACCGGACAGGCCGCCCGGTCCCGGACGTCGGCCGAGACGCTGCCCGCGATCGCCCGGCCGATCCGGCCCCGGCCGTGGCTCCCGACGACGATCCGGCTGGCGCCCTCGGCCGCGGCCGCGTCCACGACGCAGGTCGCCGGGTCGCCGTTCCAGATCAGGACGCGCGCGCGGACGCCGGCTGCGCGGGCACGATCGAGGACGGCCGTCGCGTCCCGTTCCCGCGACGCGCGGGCCTGGTCCACGCGTTCCCGCCAGAGCCCGCCCGGGAGCCGCAGCCGCCCCGGGTCGATCGCGTGCACGACGACGAGGTCCGCGGCCTGCGACGCCGCCAGACGGATCGCCGTGCGCTCGGCCGCCGAGCTGACCGCGCCGAAATCCGTGGCCAGGAGGACCGGCCCGGCGCCGAACCGCTCGGCGCCGGGAGCGTCACTCGACGGGGCGATCCGGCCCGTCATCAGCCGATGCTGCCCGGGACCCGGCAGATGAACGACGTGGAGCCCGCGGCCACCGCGGCAGTGCGGATCGGGTCGGTCGACGGCCCCGCAGCCACCCGCGCCGGCGCGGCGAGCCCTGTCGAGGCCGTCGCCGGCTCCTGGACGACGAGCGCCGTCACCATTCCGAACATCCCGTCGTGTCCCTCGGCATGCGGCAGGATGTGGCAGTGGAACGCCCAGGCTCCCACCGCCTCGGCCTTGACGATCACATCCCAGCGTTCGCCCGGGTTGACGCCGAGCGTGTCGCAGAAGAACGGGTTCGGCAGCGGGTAGCCGTCGCGGGCGACGACGTGCATCGGCATCCCGTGGAGGTGCCAGGGATGCATCATCGAGCCCTCGTTCATGAACCGGATCGCGATCGTGTCACCGAGGGTCGCGATGATCGGCGACGTCGCCGGGAAGCCGCGACCGTTGATCGTGAACCCGCCGAGCGAATCGTTGCTGATCCAGACGATGTCCTGGCTGACGCCGTACGTCCGGTCGTAGCGATCGGCCGGATCCTTCGGCTGGACGATGAAGGCGCCGAGGAGCCCGCGGCCCACCTGGTCGGTCGCGTTGTGGTGTGAGTGATACATGTGCGAGCCGACCGTCCGCGCGGTGAACTCGTAGGTGAACGATTCGCCGGGCTGGATGGGGTCCTGGGTGATGTGGGGGACGCCGTCCATCGCGTTCGGCAGGCGCTGGCCGTGAAAGTGGACGCCGGTCGATTCGTCGAGGTTGTTCCGGAAGATCGCCCGGATCCGGTCGCCTTGCACGACCTCGATCCGGGGCGCCGGCCAGGTGCCGTTGTAGCCGAGCGCGGCGATCGGGTCCTTGACGGCATCGATCCGGTGCTCGATCGGATCGATGGTCATCTCGTAGACCTTGACGCCGTCCTCGACACGGGTCGGCGCGAGGGGCTGGTTGCCGGCCCCCTCGAGCTTCGCACCCTCGCCGTCCAGGAACCGCTTGACGACGGCGAGCGCCGCGGCGTCGTGGTCGATCGGCGCGGTCGACGCGTCCGGCGACGAGGTGGCCGACGCCGGCGCCTCGCTGGCGTGGGCGTGCGAATCCGTGGCGGACGGTGCCGCCGACGGGGACGAGCCGGCATCCACGGGCTTCGCCGTGGGGCCGTAGGTCCAGGCCGGCACCGCGGCGGCCGGAGCGCAGGCAGCGACGGCCGCGGCAACGAGGCCGCCGCCGGCCAGCGCGCCCGAGCGAAGGATCGCGCGACGCGACAGCAGGGATCGATGAGCGGTGTCGCGACCCGACAGGTGGGTCGCGGGACGATCGGCGTTCATGGGCGGAGTCTCGGGTTCACGACGGCATCCGAGACTGTGCCGGTCGGCCCGTGGATTCCGGGCCGATCGTCACGAGACCCGGGAGGCCCGACGGCATACGCTCGGGCCACGATGGACAGTTCAGTTCTCGCCGCGGACGACCGCGCCGACGCCCAACCGACGACCGAACCCTCGGTTCGTGCGCTCCCGCTGCGGCTGCTGATCGTCGACGATCACGAGGTGGTCCGTCAGGGCCTTGTCGCGCTCCTCGACCGCCGACCCGGGTTCCAGGTCGTGGCGGAGGCGGGCACGATGGAGGAGTCCATCGCGGCGGCTCGCCGACACGAGCCCGACCTGGTCGTGATGGACGTCCGGTTGCCCGACGGCTCCGGCATCGAGGCCTGCCGGGACATCCGGGCCGAGCGACCCGCCACGCGGGTCGTGATGCTGACGTCGTTCCCGGACGACGAGGCCGTCTTCAGCGCGATCGTCGCGGGAGCTTCCGGCTATCTCCTGAAGCAGATCCGGGCCCGCGAGCTCGTCGCCGCGCTCGAGGCGGTGGGTCGCGGTGAGTCGCTCCTCGATCCGGCGGTGACCGAGAAGGTCCTCACCCGAGTCCGCCAGATCGCCAGCGGAGAGATTCACGACGAGCTGGCCGGGCTCACGCCCCAGGAGCGGAGGATCCTGGTCCTGGTGGCGGAGGGCAAGACGAACAAGGAGATCGCGGCGGAGGTCTTCCTCTCCGACAAGACCGTGAAGAACTACGTCAGCTCGATCCTGGGCAAGCTGAACCTGGAGCGCCGGGCCCAGGCCGCCGCCTTCGTGGCCCATCACCAGGCCCGGCCGTTTTCCTGAATCCCGCCTGATCCGCGCTCGCGCCGGGGGTCGGGTCACGATCGCGGCTGCGCGCCGCTCCGTTGCCGCGGCCGTGGCGCGCGCCGCAGCCGCCCGGCCGTCGGTGCGGCCCTCAGCCGAGGTGGAGATGCCTCGCTTCCCGGCGCAGGTCGTCCCGGAAGTCGGTGTGGGCGATCCCGATCAAGGCGTCTGCCCGCTCGCGGAGGCTCTTGCCGAACAGGTCCGCCACGCCCCACTCGGTGACCACGGTCCGGACGTGGGCGCGGGTGGTCACGACCCCCGCGCCCTCGTGGAGGTGACTGACGATCCGCGTCGTCGTCCCCCCGGCCGCGGTCGATGGCAGGGCGATGATCGCCCGACCTTGCGGAGCGAGCGCGGCGCCGCGCATGAAGTCCATCTGGCCGCCGACACCCGAATAGATCCGGGGCCCGATCGAGTCGGCGACAACCTGGCCGGAGAGGTCGACCTCGATCGCCGAGTTGATCGAGACCATCCGGGCGAAGGAGCGGATCACCTGGGTGTCGTTCGTGAAGTCGACCGGACGCATCTCCACCATGGGGTTGTCGTGGACGAACGCATAGAGACGTGGCGTGCCCATCAGGAAGGTCGTCACGATCTTGCCCCGGTTCCGCTCCTTGGCCGCGCCGGTGATGACGCCCGCCTCGACGAGGTCGACGACGGCGTCGGTGAACATCTCGGTGTGAATGCCGAGGTCCCGCTTGTCCGTCAGCGCCATCGCGGTCGCGGCCGGGATCGCGCCGATGCCGAGCTGCAGGGTGGCCCCGTCCGGGATGAGCTCGGCGACGTGCTCCCCGATCCGGCGCTCCACATCGCCGATTGCCGGGCTGGCGTGGACGTAGGGCGGCTGGTCGACCTCGACCGCGAAGTCGATGTCGTCGACGTGGACGAAGCTCTCGCCGAGGGTCCGCGGCATCGATCGATTGAGCTGCACGACGACCGTCTTCGCGGCCCGGATGGCGGCGTGCATCGCCTCGACGCTCGTCCCGAGCGAGCAGAAGCCGTGCGCGTCCGGAGGAGTCGCATTGGCGAAGACCACGTCCAGCGGCAGGGCCCGGCTCTCGAAGAGGCGTGGGATGTCCGACAGGAACACCGGCACGTAGTCCGCACGACCCTCGTTGACGGCCAGGCGAGCGTTCGGCCCGACGAACAGGGCGCGGTGGCGGAAGTGGCCGGCCATCTCCGGCGCAAGATGGGGCCCCGGCCCTTCCGTGTGGAGGTGGACGACGGTCACGTCCTCCAGCTCCGACGCTCGCTCGACGAGGGCCTCGAGGAGGACCGACGGCGTCGCTGCCGCGCAGTGCAGATAGACCCGATCGCCGGATTTGACGATGGCAGCCGCCTGGGCGGCCGAGACGACACGCACGAGGGATCTAGACCGCGATCGGGTGCGCCGAGGTTGCCGCGGACGAGGCGCCCGATGTCGCCGGCCGAACGGGCACCGGCCTCGTGACGAGGACGGACGTCTCCGCCCGATGCGCCAGCCAGCGCGCCGTGCTGCCGAGGACCATCCGCTTCAGCAATCCATGTCCACGCGTCCCGACCACGATGAGATCAGCGTCCCAGCTGGCGGCCTCGTTGGCAATGCCCTGGGCCGCCGGCTCTTCGCGGACGACCCAGCTCGTCGCGAGTCCGGCGGATCGGAGGAGTTTGCAGGCGTCCTCCGTGACCGCATGACCGCGCTCACGAGCCGCGAGGGTGACGGCGAGGGACGCATCATTGGACATCGCCGCCGCGCCCGGCGGGAACCCGGTCCACCAGACGGGATGGAGATCGATGGCGTGGACCACCCGCGTCTCCGTGCCCGTGAACAGACCCGTCTCCGCCACGAAGCGGACGGCCGACGTGCCGTCCTCGGAACCATCCGTGCCGATCAGGATGCGCCGGCAGCCGGGACGGCGGGCCACCAGGACCGCCGCCTGGGCGCGATCGACGAGCTCCGCCGACACGGATCCGAGCAGCATGCGCCCGATCGCGCCGAGGCCTCGGGATCCCACCACGATCAGGTCCGCCTCCATCTTCGCCGCTCGCTCGAGGATCACCGTGGCGGCTCGACCCTCCAGCATCTCCGCACCAACCTCGACGGCGGCGGCCTCGAGCCTCCCGATGGCGTGTTCGAGGATCTCATGACCCTCCTCGACGAGGCGCCCCCGCACCTCGTCGAGCGACGGCACGGAATACGTTCCGGCCAGCGGGCCGCCCGAAAGCTCGAGATCGGTCGGGATCACGTGCAGCAGCTGCACGGACGACCCCTCCGGCCAGTGCAGGCCACAGGCGACGCCGACGGCATCGGCGGATTCGTTCGAGCCGTCGATCGCGATGAGCGCTTTCATGGGATCACCTCTCTGCAGCTCCGATCATCCCGGGTCCCACTCGTCGAAGCCACTGCCAGCCGGCCGTCCGATTCCGGGCCATTCGGACCTGTCGCCGCGCTCGCGTTCGGCGTGAACTTCGGGTATGGCAGTGACACCGACGGCCCATCGATTCCGGATCCGCCCGATCGCGGCGGCCGATCGCGATCGGCTGCGGGCCTTCTACGCCGGGCTCTCGGAGGATTCCCGGGAGTCCCGGTTCCATGGGGCCACGACGGGCATCAGCGATCGCGCGGCCGTCGCATTCTGCGAACCGGACCACGACCATCGCGAGGGCTTCGTCGTCGAAGCGCTCGACGGCGGCCATCCGCCGGTGATCGGGCATCTGTGCCTGGAGCCGGTGAACGAGACCGATGTCGAGGTGGCCGTGGCGGTTGCCGACGCGTACCAGGGCCGTGGGCTCGGTCACGCGTTGCTCGTCGCAGCCATCGACTGGGCTCGGTCCCACGACTATCGCCGGGTCGTCGCCACGGTCCGCCCGACGAACGGGCCGATGTTCGGCCTGCTGAGATCGACCGGCTTGCCCGTCGACCTCCGGCCGGCCGACGCCGACGAGGTCGAGGCGACCCTCGAGCTGGCGGTCACGCTCCCGCGAGCCGCATAGCATCCCCGCGAGCCGCATGGCATCCGGGCGCCGGCGTGGCGCCGACGAGGTCGCCCGGCCCACACGAGTTGACGCCGACGGACGTCGGTCCGTCGGCGTCGATCGCGCTCGCCTCAGCGGGCGATGACGACGGTCGTCTTCGCGTGGGTGGCGACGTGCTCCGACACGCTGCCCTGCATCAGCCGGGCGACCGCTCCGAGGTTCCGCGAACCCATGACGATCGTGTCGTAGCCGCCCTGCTGGGCGATGCGCTCGATCTCCTCGGCGGGATCCCCCGCCGGCTCGATGAACTCCGCGACCACGCCGCGGCTGGCAAGGCGGTCCCGGGCTTCGGCGAGCTGCCGAGCGTGGACCTCCCGATCGTCCCACGGATCGATCGGGAACCGGCCCGCACGCACGGGCACCACGCTGACGACCGCGAGCTCCCCGCCCAGGGCGAGGTGCAGCTCGATGGCCGTATCCAACGCGCGAGTGGCAGGCTCGCCTCCATCGAATGCCACCATGACCTTCTTCATGGACGAGCTCCCTTCATCGTGCCGCGCACCGGCCCGGTGCGGGTCTCGGCCTCAGGATTCGTCGCCAAGCCCGCGGGTGCCACGGCGCAAGGTCACCGGGGAACGGGCCATCTGACACGAATGGCCCGCCGACCGTTGCCGGTCGGCGGGCTCCTGACCTC
>DATBGP010000232.1:0-7762 GCA_036557925.1 Candidatus Limnocylindrales bacterium
GTCGTCTTGCCGACGCCGCCCTTCTGGTTCGCAATCGCGATCACCTGCGTCACCGGGGCATCACCTCGAATCTCTGACAGCGTCGGGACGGTCGACGCGGGGACGGGTCGTGATCGTACTCCAGGCGCTTGGTGGGCGACCGGCGAGGTTATCCACAGAAGGAGCGAGTTGTTCACCATTTTGTGGATATGTCGACGGTCGTGGCCGGAGGTCGTTTGCCGGCGCACAACGCCGTGATTTCGCCTGCTGATCATCGATCGAACCGACTCGTATCATGCAGCGACATCCCGCCCAGCGATGTCCTTGCGCAAAGACGGCCGAGAGGGAGCGTGCCCGTGGCGACGAACGAGGAACGGATCAGCCGTCTCGGCGCGATGCGCGAGCGGGCGACGCAAGGTGGCGGCCAGGTCCGCATCGACCAGCAGCACGCCCGCGGCAAGCTGACAGCGCGCGAGCGGATCGAGCTGCTCCTCGATCCCGGGTCCTTCGTCGAGATCGATGCGTTCGTCACCGCCCGCGGGAACGACCGCGATCCCGATGCGATCCTCGGCGACGGTGTGGTCACCGGGCACGGGCTGATCGACGATCGGCCGGTCTTCGTCTTCAGCCAGGACTTCACCGTGTTCGGCGGCTCCCTGTCCGAGGCGTACGCGGCGAAGGTCTGCAAGGTCATGGATCTCGCGATGAAGGTGGGAGCGCCGATCATCGGCCTGAACGATTCCGGTGGCGCCCGGATCCAGGAGGGCGTCGTCTCGCTCGGCGGCTACGCGGACATCTTCCTGCGCAACACCCTCGCCTCCGGCGTCGTCCCGCAGCTCTCCGTCGTGATGGGTCCATGCGCCGGGGGAGCGGTCTACTCGCCGGCGATCACGGACTTCACGGTGATGGTCGAGGGGACGAGCTACATGTTCGTCACCGGGCCGAACGTGGTGCGGGCCGTGACCCACGAGGACGTCGATGCCGAGCGGCTGGGCGGCGCGACAACGCACACGACGATGAGCGGCGTCGCCCACTTCGCGGCACCGGACGAGGCATCGGCGCTGGCGACCACGCGCCGGATCCTGTCGTTCCTTCCGCAGAACAACGTCGACGACCCGCCGCGGGTCGAATCCTCCGATCCGGCCGACCGGCGCGACCCGGAGCTCGACGCGCTCGTGCCCGACGACCCGGCCCAGCCCTATGACATGCACGAGGTCATCCGGCACGTCGTGGACGACGGCGCGTTCCTCGAGATCCAGCCGGACTGGGCCCAGAACGTCATCGTCGGGTATGCACGGCTGGCCGGTCGGAGCGTGGGCATCGTCGCCCAGCAACCGTCGGTCCTCGCCGGCGCTCTCGACATCGCCGCCTCGACGAAGGCCGCCCGATTCGTCCGGACCTGCGATTGCTTCAACGTGCCACTCGTCACGTTCGTCGACGTGCCGGGCTTCCTGCCGGGTGTCGACCAGGAGCACGGCGGGATCATCCGTCACGGCGCGAAGCTCCTCTTCGCCTACTGCGAGGCCACGGTCCCGAAGCTCACGGTCATCACGCGCAAGGCGTACGGCGGCGCGTACGACGTCATGAGCAGCAAGCACATCCGGGGCGACCTGAACATCGCGTGGCCAACAGCGGAGATCGCCGTCATGGGACCGGAGGGCGCGGTCAACGTCATCTACCGTGACCAGATCGAGGCGGCCGCGGATCCGGCCGAGGAACGCGCGCGGCTCGTCGCCGATTACCAGGCCCGCTTCGCGAACCCGTACATCGCCGCGTCGCGCGGCTATATCGACGACGTCATCCGTCCGTCGGAGACGCGCCCGCGGCTGATCGCGGGGCTCGAGGTGCTCGCCGGCAAACGGGATGCCAACCCGCCGAAGAAGCACGGGAACATCCCGCTTTGACGAGCGTCGCGCCCGAACCGTCTTTGCGCAAAGACGCCCCGGACGAGCGCCCGTTCGCGCGCCTCCTGATCGCGAACCGTGGCGAGATCGCGATCCGGATCATCCGTGCCTGTCGGGAGATGGAGATCGAAACCGTCGCCGTGTACAGCGACGCCGATGCCACTGCCGGCCATGTCCGGGCCGCGGACGAAGCGGTTCGCATCGGGCCCGCGCCCGCCGCCGAGAGCTACCTCCGCGGCGAGGCGATCGTGGCGGCGGCGCTGGAGTCCGGCGCCCAGGCGATCCACCCGGGCTACGGCTTCCTCGCCGAACGAGCGTCCTTCGCCCGGGCCGTCGAGGACGCGGGCCTCGTGTTCGTCGGGCCGTCGAGCGCCTCGATCGCGGCCCTCGGCGACAAGCTGGCCGCCCGGCGCTCGGCGTCCCAGGCCGGCGTGCCGGTCGTGCCGGGCACCCTCGAGCCGGCGCCGGTCGACCGGCCGGACCAGGTCGATGGGATCGTGGCGGAGGCCGAGCGGATCGGCTTCCCGCTCCTGGTCAAGGCCGCGGCCGGCGGGGGAGGGCGGGGCATGCGGCGTGTCGCCGCGGCCGGAGAGCTGCCCGCCGCGCTGGTCGCGGCTTCCGCCGAGGCGCGATCGGCGTTCGGCGACGGGACGGTCTATCTCGAGCGGGAGATCCGGCCGGCGCGCCACATCGAGGTCCAGTTGCTCGGCGATCGCGCCGGGACGATCGTCGCCCTCGGCGAGCGCGACTGCTCCCTCCAGCGCCGCCACCAGAAGCTCGTCGAGGAGGCGCCGGCGCCCGGGCTGAGCGTCGAGGAGCGACGCTCCCTCCACGACCTCGCCGTCCGCGCCGCCCGCGCGGCCGGCCTGGAGAACGCCGCGACGGCGGAGTTCCTGTTCGACGAGGAGCGGCGCTTCTGGTTCCTCGAGGTCAACACGCGCCTGCAGGTCGAGCACGGCGTGACCGAGCTCGTGGCGGACGTGGACATCGTCCGCGAGCAGGTCCGGATCGCCGCCGGCCGGCCGCTTTCGGACGAGGTCCTCCGTGCCGCGGATCGGGCGGTCGCGCCGGAGCGTCACGCGATCGAGGTCCGGATCTCGGCCGAGGACCCCGCGCGGGAATTCACCCCGACGCCCGGCCGGATCACCCACTGGCAGTTGCCGTCCGGTCCGGGCATCCGGGTCGACACGGGCGTCGAGGCCGGCGATCGGGTGCCGCCGGACTACGACCCGCTCGTGGCAAAGCTCCTGGTCGTGGACGCCGATCGGGATCGCGCCCTGGGCCGCCTCGCCCGCGCCCTGGACGAGACGGTGGTCGGCGGCATCCAGTCGACCCTGCCGTTCCACCGCTTCATCGCCCGCGACCCGGGCTTCCGCGTCGGTCCGCCCCCGATCGACTGGGTCGACACGACCTGGTCGAGGAACCTGGTCGCGGGCCGCGAGGCCGCGCTCGTGGCAGCGCGCTGGGCCGCCGCCGGGGCCGCTGCGGGCACGCTCGGGCCGGACCGGCCCGCGGACGTTGATGGCGATCGGCCGGCGGTCGCCGCCGCCGGTCGTCCGGGGGGAGCCGAACCGCGGGCGTGGAGCCGGGCCGGCCGCGCGCGGAGCCTGGACCGGTGGCCGCGGTGAGCCGGGCCGTCCGGGTCGCCCCGATCGACCCGTCGGGGAAGGCCCTCGACGAGGGGGCCCGGGACCTCGACCCGAAAGACCCGACCGCTCCGTCCGTCGCGGATCTCGGGGGCGGACGGTTCGTGGTCGCGGGCGGTGCGGCCGGCGAGGACCGCCACACGGGCCGGATCGCCCGCCTCGTGGCCGAGGCCGGCGCCGCGGATCGCTACGAGGTCGTCGTGGACGGCTGGCGGTTCGAGCTCGAGGTCGAGGACGCCGTTCGGGCCAGCCTCCGCCGTCGCGCCACCCGGGCGGTGGATGCGGAGGCGAGCAGCGGACCTCTCGACATCCGGGCGATCATTCCCGGGCGGGTCGCCGCAGTCCGGGTGACGGCCGGCGAGGTCGTCGAGCCGGGCCGGACGCTCCTCGTCGTGGAGGCCATGAAGATGCAGAACGAGCTCCGGGCGCCGCGCGCGGGGACCGTCCAGCGCGTCGCGGTCGGCGAGGGCCAGACGATCGAGCGGGGCGATCTCCTCGTGGTGCTGACGTGAGCGACGGCCCCGTCCCGGACGGCCGCGAGCGCTGGCGCGAGACGACCCGCGCCCGGGCGCTGAAGAACGCCCCGGAGCGGCGCGAGCGCTTCGCGACGAGCTCGGACCTCGAGGTCGCCGACCTCTACACCCCGGCCGATCTCGAAGCCCTCGGCTTCGACCCCGAGCGCGACCTCGGCCTGCCCGGCGAGCCCCCGTTCACCCGCGGCGTCCAGCCCACGATGTACCGCAGCCGCTTCTGGACGATGCGGCAGTACGCCGGCTTCGCGACGGCCGAGGAGACGAACCAGCGCTTCCGCTATCTCCTGGAGCAGGGCCAGACCGGCCTCTCGGTCGCCTTCGACCTGCCCACGCAGATGGGCTACGACTCGGATGCCCCGGAGGCGGCGGGCGAGGTCGGCCGCGTCGGCGTCCCGATCAGCAGCCTCGTCGACATGGAGGTGCTCCTCGCGGGACTGCCGCTCGGCGAGGTCAGCACCTCGATGACGATCAACTCGACGGCGCCGATCCTCGTCGCGCTGTACGTGGCGGCCGCGGAAGATCAGGGGGTCCCGCGCGACCGGATCGCGGGCACCGTCCAGAACGACATCCTGAAGGAGTACATCGCCCGCGGCACGTGGATCTACCCGCCGGCGACCTCGATGCGGCTGGTCACGGACATCTTCGAGTTCGGGTCGAAGGAGCTGCCGCGCTGGAACACGATCTCGATCTCCGGCTACCACATGCGGGAGGCCGGCGCGACCGCGGCCCAGGAGCTGGCGTTCACACTGGCCGACGCGATCGCGTACTGCGAGGCGGCGGTCGCGCGCGGCCTCGCGATCGACGAGTTCGCCCCCCGCCTGAGCTTCTTCTTCGCTGCCTGGTCCGAGCTCTTCGAGGAGGTCGCGAAGTTCCGGGCGGCGAGGCGGATGTGGGCCCGGATCGTGCGGGAGCGCTTCGGCTCATCGAACGAACGTTCGATGGCGTGCCGGTTCCACGTGCAGACCGCCGGCTCGAGCCTGACCGCCCAGTCGATCGACAACAACGTCGTCCGCACGACCGTCCAGGCGCTGTCCGCCGTGCTCGGCGGGGCCCAGAGCCTCCACACGAACGCCCGCGACGAGGCACTCGCGCTGCCGACCGAGGCCTCGGCCAGGCTCGCCCTCCGGACCCAGCAGATCCTCGCCTACGAGGCCGGGGTCACCGAGACCCCCGATCCGCTTGCCGGCTCCTACTTCGTGGAGAGCCTCACGACGCGGCTCGAGGACGCGGCGCAGGAGTACCTCGACGAGATCGACGCGATGGGCGGGACGCTTGCCGCGATCGAGGGCGGGTTCCAGCAGCGCCAGATCCAGGAATCCGCGTATCGCGTCCAGCAGGCGATCGAACGTGGCGATCTCGTCGTCGTCGGGGTCAACAAGTTCCGGGATCCCGCGGCTTCCGACGCGAAGGCCCCGCTCCAGCAGATCGATCCGGAAGGGGAGCGCCGCCAGGTGGAGCGGGTCCGGCGGGTTCGCGCCGAGCGGGATCCCGTCGCCTGGGGCGCGGCGCTGGACCGCCTCGAGGCCGCCGCGCGCGGCACGGACAACCTCCTGCCGCCGATGATCGAAGCGGTGAAGGCCCACGCGACGGTGGGCGAGATCAGCGACCGCCTGCGTGCCGCCTTCGGCATCCATCGCGAGCTGATCACGGTCTAGGCCAGCACCGCCGGAGGAGCCGTCCATGCCCAGCCCGACCGAGCGAGTCCCGCCGGCGGTCCGCCGTCTCGGCAAGGTCCATCACGTCGCCCTGATCGTCCGCTCGATCGACGACGCGAGCCGGCTCTGGCGCGACGACCTGGGGCTCGAGCTGGAGGAGGTCCAGGACATCCCGCAGGATCGGGTCCGGATCGCCTTCCTCGCCGTCGGCGAGTCGAAGGTCGAGCTCGTCGAGCCGACCGACACCTCGACCGGGGTCGCGCGCTTCCTCGAGAGCAAGGGCGAGGGCTTCCACCACGTCTGCTTCGAGGTCCCGAACCTCGCCGAGACGCTGCTCCGGCTCGAGATCGAGGGCCTCGAGCTGATCGACAGCGCTCCCCGGCGTGGCGCGGAGGGCCCGGTCGCCTTCATCCACCCGCGGTCGTGCCACGGGGTCCTCGTCGAGCTGATCGAGGCGCCCGGCGGGCCGTCCTGGAAGAGCCTCGGCTTCCCGCCTGCGTGACCGCCGGCCGCGACGTCCTGGAGCTCCGGATGCGTCGCTCGTGGCGGCTGGTCGTCGCGACCGCGGTCGTCGTCGCGGCCGTGATCATCCTGCTGGGCACGGATTCGATCCTGGCCGAGGGCCGCCTGGAAACGCATTCGCCCGGCCCTGGCACGTCGCCTCGAAGGCGGAGCCGTGACGGCTGACTGACGGAGATCAGCCCCGGCGGCCCGTGAGCAGGAAGACCGAGTAGCCGGCGAACCGGCTGTTCCGGTCGAGGACCATCGCCGTCCGGGTCGCGACCTCGACGAACCCGACGTCCGTGGCGATCCGCTCCAGTGCCCGGCGGTCGAAGCCGTGATGGTGGATGCCCTCGGCATCGGCGCTGTGGAAGGTCCCGTCCTCCGTGTCGAGGTCCGCGAGCGCGATCCAGCCGCCGGGCCGGATCAGGTCGCGGATCGCCCCCAAGGCGCTCGCGGTGTCGGCGATGTGGTGGAGGACGAGCAGCGAGACCGCGACGTCGAACGGATTTGCGGGTGGCGGATCCGCCAGGAGGTCGTGCCGGGCGGCGTGGACCGTGGGGAGCGCGCCGTCGGCGAGCTTGGCCGTCGCCACCTCGATCATCCCGGCGGACGGATCGAGCAGGACGACCTCACCGACGTCGTCGACCAGGGCGAGGCCGAGGAGCCCGGTCCCCGCGCCGACGTCCACGAGCCGGTCGGTCGGCGCCAGCGGGATGGTCGACCGGATCACGGCTGCGAGCTCACCCGCGCGGGCGACGCGGTCGGCGGTGTCCCAGTCCTTCGCTCGCTCGTCGAACGTCGCCACGGGCGTTCAGAGTGACCAGGCGAAGAGCACGTCCGGGGAGCGGTCGGCAGACCGGGCGAACGCGACGAGATCGCCGGCGAGCTGCCGGATCCAGGGCTTTTCCTCGCGCGGCAGCTCGCCGAACTCCTCCTCGACGAGGTCGATCCAGCGGCCCGCCACGGCGTCGACGTCGTGGTCGGACAGCCGGGCGACCGCGTCGATCCAGGCCGGGTCGACCCGTTCGATGACCCGCTCGCCGGCCTCGCCCGGACCGTCGAGCTCGCGCCGGGCGTCGATGAAGTCGGACGGTCCCTCGCCGCTCGCCGCGCTGCGGACCGCCTCCGAGAAGAGGTCCAGCCAGGTCGGGTCGAGGCCGCCGCCGAGCGAGAGGTGGGCGTCGAACCGGTACCGGTCGTCGAGCCCGGCCCAGTCGTCGACCGACAGCGCGAGCAGGATCGATCGCTCGTCGCCGGCGATGAGGTCCATCAGCGCGCCCATCAGCTCGCCGCCCCGCCGGACGCATCGGCGCCGTCCTGCTGCGACGGCGGCACGCCGTCCTTCCAGCCGGCCCGCTCCTCGAGCCAGACGATCATGTCGAGATCGCCCGGCGACCGGCCGGCCTGCGTCAGGAGCGCCGCCGCCTCGGCCCGATGCTGGGTCCCGTGGTTCGCGACGTGCTGGAGCATGCGGTCGAACCCGACGCCCTCATCGTCGCGAGCGAGCCACGCGTCGTCGAGCGTCGCGAGCCAGGCGTCCA
>DATBGP010000233.1:0-8856 GCA_036557925.1 Candidatus Limnocylindrales bacterium
GGGTGCCGCCTACCAGGTGATCAGCTACGACGGCATCGGCCGCGGGCTCGAGCCGGCCACCCGCTACACGATGACCGGCGGCGGCGACCACTTCCTGAAGATCGTGCTGGAACGCGCGGAACCGGTCACCGGCCCGGCCGAGGAGCCGATCGCCGAACCGACCTGATCGCCGGATCGTGGCAAGGTGGGGCCATGCCGATCTCGTCGGCCGTCCGGCCGTGGGTCGTCCGCTACCTCAATCCGGTCACCCGCCGGATCGCGCCCTTGCTACCCGGCTTCTGCACCGTGACCTATGTCGGCCGGAAGAGCGGCCGGACGTACACGATCCCGCTCAACGTCTTCCGGCGCGGCGGCCGGTTCGTGTTCGCGCTGACATACGGGCCGGACGTCCAATGGGTGCAGAACGTCCTCGCCGCCGGGCGCTGCGAGCTCGTCACCCGCGGGCGGCGCTTCGAGCTCGTGAACCCGCGCCTCGAGACCGACCCCGGGGCGAGCGCGATGCCAATCCCGGTCCGGCAGTTCCTCCGGCTGATGGCTGTCGACCGCTTCCTCTGGATGGATCCGGCTCCCGATGGCGACGCTCCGCCACGGGCCGAGACACCGCCAGGGGCCGAGACACCGCCAGGGGCCGATCCGCCCCCGCCGGTCTAGAGCAGCTCCCGCGGGACGGTCTCTTCCCAGCTCCGCTCGAAGAACGGCTCGCCGTCGCGACGGACCCGGAGGTTGACCGTCATCGCGATGTCCGTCGCCGTCGTCCGGATCGTTCCGTCGGACTCGATGACGATGTCGAACCCGTCGCCGGCCAGTTGGTAGAGGACGTCGTTCCGCAGCTCGCATCGGGCCGGCTCGGCGTCGCGGGCCGTCATCTCGAGACGCTCGCCGACCCGGAGCGTGGTCCGGCCGTCCGGCAGCACCGAGTCCGCGAGCTCGCTCGATCGCACCGTGGTCGAGCCCGCGATCACGTCCTCCACGACCTCCCAGGTCGGCGCGTCGGAGCGCGTCGAGCCGACCTCGCGGAGGCCGGCGGGGTTCGGCTGGAACGGCGGGACCGGGGTGGTGGCACGACCCGCGGGCACGGCCGGCAGCGTCAGTCGCGCCTGGTGGGTGCCGCCGAGATGGAGCCCGAACACCGCCGGCTCGGGCGAGGGCCAGACGACCGGCCACATCGAGGAGGCGATCGACAGCCGGATCCGGTTGCCGGCCCGGAAGCGATGGGCGGTGGCCCGGAGCGCGATCCGGACCGCGGTCGGCCGGCCCGGCTCGAGCGGGTTCGGCGTCTCGTGCGAGTCGCGGTGGGCGAGGTTCAGGATCCCGGCCGAGACCTGGAATGGCGTGCCGTCCGGGGCGACATCCTGGAGGCGCACGACCGCGGTCGCGAGCGGCACCGGGGACTCCCAGGCCAGCTCGACGACCGGTCTGCCGAGGACGTCCAGGTCGGCGTCGAGCGCGTTCGAGGTGAAGGTGGGCCCGGTCGCGTCGTCCGGGCGCAGGTCGCGCGCGAGGCCGTTCGGGGCGTGGCCGGCGCCCCACGACAGCCCGCCGCGCGTGCCCGCCGTTGCCCGATGGCGGAACCGCTCGACGGACGCCTCGCCCGCCGCGTCGTCGGTGAGCCGCCCGGCGAGTGGCAGCTCGCCGGACCGGAGATGAAGGACGCGCTCGATCCGGTCCGCGGGCGGCCACGCCGTCTCCGCGATCCACTCGCCGGGCCAGGCCGCGGCGAAGGGCTCCGGCGCGGCCCACTCGTGGCGGAAGGCGACGAGCGCGGGCTCGTCCGGGACGCCGTTGTCGATCCCCTTCAGCCAGTGGTCGAAGAACCGGACGAGCTCGTGGAGCCATTCGACGTTCGGGCCCGGGTAGGCGTCGTCCGGCCACGAATGGACCCAGTTCCCGATCAGCGCCCGGCGCGGCGCGTTCGTGCAGCGTTCGAGCATCCGGAGCGCCGCGTCGACGTACTCGTCGGTCCAGCCGCCGATGAGGAACGTCGGGGTCGTCAACGTCTCCCAGTGCGGCGCCAGCGATCCCTGTCGCCAGTACGGCCCGTCGTGCTGCCGGCGCATCCACTCGAACAGCCAGACGGGCGTCGCGTCGAGTCGCTCCCGCCAGGCGGCGACCCAGTCGCCGTTGCGCTCCGCGAGCCGCTCGGGCGGGCACGGCGGCATCGCGTTCATCGAGACCATGCTCACGGCGTACTGCCCGAGCTCCGAGACCGTCATCGAGCCGCCGAGGTAGTGGACGTCGTCCGTGTAGCGGTCGTCGGTGGCCATCATCGGGACGATCGCGGCGAGGTGGGGCGGCCGGAGCAACGCGACCTGGATCGCGGTGAAGCCGCCGTAGGAGATCCCCCACATCCCGACCTTCCCGTTCGACCACGCCTGGCCGGCCAGCCATTCGACGACATCGGCGCCGTCCTGCGTCTCGCGGGCCGTGTACTCGTCGAGGGCGATCCCGGGCGATGATCCGGTGCCCCGGACGTCGAGGCGGCAGAACGCGAAGCCGCGCGCCGCCAGCCACTCGCCGAGCGCCTCGTCCGTGGCCGCGTGCCAGTCGTCCTTGCGATACGGGATCATCTCGAGGATCGCCGGAAAGGCCTCCGGGCCCGAACCGTCCGCCGGCGGCTCCGGCAGCCAGAGGTTCGCCGAGAGGGCCAGCCCGTCGGAGACCGGGATCCGGACGTCCCGCAGCGCGGCCACGCGGTGGACCGGCTGGCTCGCCGGTCGGAGGCGATCCACGTCGATCCGGCCGGATGCGTCGGCTCCCGCGTGCATCCACCGAGGATACGGAGGCCGCGACGAATGCGGCCCGCCGGAACGGGCCGTGCGACGATGGCATCGATGCCCGACTCCGCCGATCCGACCGGCCGTGCCGATCCCGTCACCCGTGCCGATCCTGCCGAGCCTGCCGATCCAGTCGCCGTCGGCCCGTGGCGTCGCCGGACCCGTCGCCAGGCCTACGCGAACCCGTGGATCACGATCTGGCACGACGAGGTCGACCGGCCCGATGGCGGGACCGGGATCTACGGCGTCGTCCATTTCGCGAACCGGGCCGTGGGCGTCGTGGTGCTCGACGAGCACGATCGGGTCCTGCTCGTCGGCCAGCACCGCTACCCGCTCGATGCCTACTCGTGGGAGATCCCCGAGGGCGGCGTCCCGTTCGACGAGAGCCCCCTCGACGGTGCCCGGCGCGAGCTCCGCGAGGAGACCGGCGTCGAGGCGCACGGCTGGCGCGAGGTCTGCCGGTTCCACCTCTCGAACTCCGTCAGCGACGAGGAGGGCGTCCTCTTCGCCGCGTGGGCAGGCGCGCACGGCACCGCGTCCCCCGAGCCCACCGAGGATCTGGCCGTTCGGTGGGTCCCGTTCCCGGAGGTGCTGGCGATGATCCACCGGCGCGAGCTGACCGACGCGATGTCGATCATGGCCCTCCAGGCCGTCGCGCTCGAACGGGCGACCGAACGATGACGACGCTGCACGTGGTGCGGGTGTTCATCGGGCCGGACGGCCGCGGCGGCAATCCGCTCGGCGTGTTCCTGGACGGCGGGGTCGTGCCCGACGATCGCCGCCAGGCCGTCGCGGCGCGCCTGGGCTTCTCCGAGACGGTCTTCGTCGACGACCGGAGGACCGGCCGGATCCGGATCTTCACGCCGGCCGCGGAGCTCCCGTTCGCCGGCCACCCGACCGTCGGCACGGCGTGGCTGCTGCGCCGGAAGGGCAGTCCGGTCGACGCCCTGCATCCGCCCGCCGGCGAGGTCCGCGTCCGACACGACGACGAACGGACGTGGATCCGGGCGGATCCGGCCTGGATCCATCGCCACGAGCGCGTCCGTCTCGCCTCGCCCGCGGAGGTCGAGGACTACGAGCCGCCGCGGATGGGCGAGCCCGGGGTCTACGTCTGGGCCTGGCTCGACGAGGCCGCCGGGGACGTTCGGGCGCGCTACTTCGCGACCGACTACGGGATCGCCGAGGACGAGGCGACGGGCGCCGCGGCGGTCGCGATGGGCGGCGACCTCCGGCGCGACCTGACGATCCACCAGGGCGTGGCCTCGGAGATCGTCGTCCGCCCGCAAGCCGACGGGATGATCGAGATCGGCGGGCGGGTCGAGCCGGTCGAGACGCGCGAGGACGCCGGCGCCTAGTAGGTCTCGACCGGGACGGGTGTCCGGGAGAAGTCGTCGACGTTTCGCGTCAGGACGGCCGCCTGGTTGGCGTCGGCGCAGGCTGCGATGAGTGCGTCGGCGACGCCGATGTCGTGTCCACTCGCCTTCGAGCGTGCCCTCCACCGGCCGGCCGTCCGGGCATGGTCGGGACCTGCGGCGATGAACTCGAGGAATTGGAGCAGGGTCGTCAGGGCCGGATCGTCATCGCCCGGGGCACCGGTCCAGGCTTCGGCACACACGACGTCGTTGACGAACGCGACATCCCCGAGCTCGACGAGTCGCCGGAGACGGCTCACGGCCTCGGGGCGACCGCGAAGGTGGTCGATGACGAAGGTCGTATCGAGGAGATAGCGGCTCATCGGTTCTTTGTCCACGGGTCACGATCCTGGGCGCGAAGCGTGCGGACCCAATCGACGACCTCCGCGTCGGTCTTCCAGAGCGGATGGTTCGCCCATGCCCCGGCTGTCCGGTCGATCACCCGGAGGAGCCGATCCCGTCGGACCGCCTGCTCGAGCGCCTCCGCGACGTACCGGCTCCGCCCTCGGGGGCCGGCGAGCTGGTCCACCTCCGCGATCAGCTCCTTCGGCAGGAGCAGGTTCGTGCGCACGTTCATGCGCACAGGGTGACACACGAGCGTGCGCAGGACAACGGGACCCGGAGGCCGCGGCGCCGGGTCGACCCGGGCCCTGGGCCGCGCCGCGGGATCGTCCGGCGACCGGCGGACCGCCGCCGCTACGATCGGCCCGTGCGGAACGAGTGGGACGCGATCGTCGTCGGCCTCGGCGCGATCGGCTCCGGTGCGTTGTGCTGGCTCAGCCGGAGCCTGGGCGACCGTGTCCTGGGGCTGGAGCAGTTCGAGCTCGGCCATTCGAAGGGCGCCGGCCAGGACCACAGCCGGATCATCCGCCTCTCCTACCACCGCCCGGACTATGTCCGCCTCGCCCGTCGGGCCTACGCGAGCTGGGCGGAGGTGGAGCGCGAGAGCGGGACGACGATCGTGACCCGAACCGGCGGGCTGGACATCGGGCCGCGCGACGGCGCGATCCCGCTCGGGGACTACGTCGACGCGATGACCGCCGAGGCCGTTCCCTTCGAGCAGCTCGACGGCCCCGAGATCGCGCGCCGCTGGCCGCAGTGGCGGCTCGGCGACGAGCACCACGGGCTGTACCAGGCCGACGCGGGGATCGCCGACCCGAACCGCGGCAACGAGGCCCACCAGCGGCTCGCTCGGAGCCACGGCGCGAGCCTCCGCGAGCACGCCCGGGTGACGGGTCTGCGCGAGCTCGGCGACCGGACGATCGAGGTGGAGCTGGACGACGGCACGACCCACCGGGCCCCCCAGGTGATCCTCGCGACGGATGCCTGGACGAACGATCTCCTCGCCTCGTTCGACCGCCGCCTGCCCCTGACCATCATCCAGGCCCAGGTGACCTACTTCGCGTCGCCGGACCCGGCCCGGTTCGCACCGGACCGCTTCCCGATCTGGATCTGGATGGACGACCCGTCGTTCTACGGCTTCCCGACCTACGGTGAGCCGGGCCCGAAATCCGCCGAGGACGTCGGCGGCGACGAGGTGACGCCGGCGACCCGGACCTACGACCGCAACGAGGTCGGGTTCGCGAGACTGACGGCCTTCCTCGAGCGCCACCTGCCCGACCAGCTCGGCCCGGAGATCTACACGAAGACGTGCCTCTACACCCTGACCCCGGACCGCGACTTCGTCCTCGACCGCCTGCCCGATCATCCGGGCATCCTCGTCGCCCTCGGCGCCGCCCACGCCTACAAGTTCGCCTCGGTGCTCGGGCGGATCCTCGCCGAGCTCGTCGTCGACGGGTCGACGCCGTCCGCCGGCGAGATCGGGCGCTTCCGGATCGACCGGCCGATCCTCCTCGAGGCGGAGCCGGCCACGAGCTTCCTCGTCTGATGCCCAGCCGCAGCCGACGCCCCGCCGACGACGCGCCCCGCAAGCCGCCCCGGCTGCGCTCCGGCGACACGGTCGGGATCTGCGCGCCGGCGAGCAGCTGGGAGAACCGCAGCGACCTGCTCCGCGGTGTGAAGGCGCTGGAGGACTGGGGCCTCGAGGTGAAGCTCGGCCAGCACATCGACGACCGCCACGGCTACATGGCCGGCCGCGACGTCGACCGGGCAGCCGACCTCCACGCGATGCTCACCGACCCGTCGATCCGCGGGATCGTCTGTCTCCAGGGCGGTTACGGGACGCCCCGCCTGATCCCGATGCTCGAGGAGGCGGCGTTCGCGGAGAACCCGAAGATCCTCTGCGGCTACAGCGACCTCACGACGCTCCACCTCGCCCAGGCGCGCTGGGGGAACGTCATCAGCTTCTACTCGAACGGGGCGAGCGGGGTCGGCGCCCACGAGGTCACCCAGTTCTCGAAGGACGGCCTGAAGCGGGCGCTCTTCAGCGACGAGCCGTACGGTCCCATCGGGCCGAACCCGGACGACCCGTGGGTCCGGACCGTCGTCGGCGGGCGGGTCCAGGCCCGCCTGGCGGGCGGCTGCGCCGGCCTGCTGACGAGCGCGATCGGGACCCGCCTCCAGCCCGACTTCCGGGACCGGATCGTGGTCCTCGAGGAGATCGAGCTGGAGGGCTACGTCCTCGACGGGATCCTCACCCATCTCCGGAATGCCGGGTTGTTCGACGGCGCCGCCGGGATCGTCGTCGGCGACGTGAAGACGAAGTGGTCCGGCGGCATCGCCGAGCTGTCGGCGGAGGACATCGTCGAGGATGTCCTTGCGCCCCTCGGGCTGCCGTTGATCTTCGGGCTGCCCGTGGGCCACAACACCCACCACGCCACCGTCCCGTTCGGCGCGCTCGCGACGCTGGACGCCGACGCCGGCACCCTGGTCGTCGAGGAGGTCGTGACCGCCGACTGAGGCGCCGGCCGGCTCGCGCGGGCATGCGGCGGCGAGCTCCCCGCGGTCCGTCATGCGGGCCCGCGCTTGCAGGCCCACCAGAGCCGTGCCATTCTCCCCGACACCTTCGGGCGGGGACGTTGGTCGCGAACACGCCCCGGACTCGAGGTCCGGGTGGACGAGGAGGAGAGCTCGATGCGCATGTCCCTGCGAGGCCGCGCCGTTCGGGTGGCCGCGGCGGCCGCCCTCGTGATGGCGACCATGCTGCCCGCGGCGGCACCCGCCACGGCCGCCGATCTCGTCGTCCTGACCGCCGGCACCACGCAGGATCTCGACGCGTCGAACCCGTTCAACACCGCGCTGGTCTCGGGCTACGAGGTGTTCCAGCTCACCTACAACCTGTTGACGGAGTTCGACGAGGACCTCAACCCGTCCCAGGGCTACGCGGACCGCTGGGAACGGTCCAGCGACCGCGTGACCTTCCACATCCGCGACGGGATGAAGTTCTCGGACGGCACGCCGGCCACGTCCAAGGACGTCTGCTTCACGTGGGGCCTCGCGATGGCCGCGATCAAGGACGAGACCAACATTGGCGCCGGCTACCTGGACCCGAACATCAAGGACGCCGGCGTCACGAAGATCGAGTGCCCCGACCCGAGCACCTTCATCGCGTACACGACGGACCAGTCGGATCGGATCTTCCAGGTCTACATGCCGATCCTTCCCGAGCATCTCTACGGCAAGTTCGACTACAAGACGATCGCCGACCAGAAGTTCGACCCGCCGCTCGTCGGCACGGGGCCGTACACCCTGGCCGAGTGGAAGACCGGGCAGTTCGCGCGGTTCGTCCGCAACCCGAACTACTGGGGGGCCAAGGGGTTCGCGGACGAGGTCGTGATCCGGTTCTTCCCGGACCAGACCGACGTAATGGTCCAGGCCCTGAAGTCCGGCGAGCTGGACTATGCCCATGACGTCAACCCCGAGCAGTTCAAGGCGCTCCAGGGGGATCCGGCGTACACGGCCATCGAGGGCAAGGCGAACGGCTGGACCCAGCTTGCGTTCAACACCTATGGCACCGGGACCGGCAAGACGATCAAGGGCGGTGGGCCCTCGACGAAGGCCCTCCTCGACCCCGCCTTCCGCGACGCACTCGGCTACGCCGTGGACCGCCCGGCCCTCGTCGAGCGCGTGCTGGGCGGTTTCGGGGACCCCGGCACGACGATGGTGCCGCCGATCCTGTCCGACTGGCACGTCGAGCCCGACAAGCCTCGCACCTTCAACATCGATCTCGCCAAGCAGAAGCTCGACGCCGCCGGCTACACGCTCGATGCGAACGGCAAGCGCCTCGACAAGGAGGGCAAGCCGATCGCTCTGCGCCTCGCCCACCCGAACACGAGCGATACCTACGCGAAGTCCGCCCAGTTCGTGAAGGAGTGGTACGGCGAGCTCGGCATCGACGTCAGCGTGCAGAGCTACGACAGCGACACGCTCGCGAAGCTGATCCTGCCGCCTCCGGACGGAACGGCCAACTACGACATCGAGCTCTGGGGGTGGGTCGGCAGCCCGGATCCGAATGGCCTGACGATCGTCTTCCGGTGCGACCAGATCGACAACCTGTCCGACAGCCAGTACTGCAACCCCGCCTACGACAAGCTGTTCGATCAGCAGTCGAAGGAGGCCGGCGACCAGCGCCACGCGACGCTCGCGCAGATGCAGAACCTGATCTACGACGAGGCGCCGTACGACATCCTGTTCTACGACTCCGACCTGGACGTCCACCGCAACGACCGGTTCGCCGGCTGGCAGAACATGCCGGCCAACGGCACGCCGCT